>DASQYT010000023.1:0-5185 GCA_035639075.1 Candidatus Elarobacter sp. | reverse complement strand
TGGAGGTTGACCGGTATTTCCGTGGGGATATATTTTTCCAAACCTTTATTCATCAGATTCAAAGTTGTCCCGATGGCGATGGTGGAAACCGTAACGCCCACGAGAAGGCTTAATTGCTGATAGGAGGGCGTGGCGCCGACGAGGTAGCCGGTCTTCAAGTCCTGCGAGGTGGCGCCGGCAATTGCCGCGGCCGTGCAGACTACTCCGCCAATCATCAATGCCAGCACCTCGTAATTAGGCGCCGTCCACCCGGCCACAAAAAAGATCGCGCACGTAGCCATGAGCGTAGCGATACTCATGCCGCTGACCGGATTGGAGGAATTGCCGAGCAGCCCGCTGATGCGCGCCGCCACGGTAACAAAGAGGAAGCCGAAGATGGCGACGAGAATACCGGCCAGAAGATTGTGGTACCACTGCGTATTCGCTCCCTTCATAGGATGAAACGTCAGCAGCGCCCACATCATGGCGATGATGAGGATAGAGCCGACAATGACCCAGCGCATGGGGACGTCGCGGTCGATTCTAGACGCTGAGGATGAGGCATCAGCGCCCTCGGCACGCACGTCTTTCAATCCCGCGCGCAACGCGGAAATGATGGTCGGCAGAGTGCGCAACAGGGTAATCAATCCAGCAGCGGCGACGGCGCCCGCACCCATGGGGCGAATGTAGCTGCGCCAGATGTCATCCGGCGTCATGAGAGGGATGGGAATGGTGGAGGGATAAATCGGCGTGTTGCCCGCAAGCTGGCCATAAAATTTGATGGCGGGCATCATGACCAGCCAGGAGACGATGCCTCCGGCGAAGAGTATGCCGGCAACCCGCGGACCAATGATATAGCCGACTCCTAGATATTCGGAGGTTATAGCCGCGCGAAAACTCGCTCCGGGAAACCAACTAGGCCGGCCTTCGGGCTGTGAGGTCCACGCTTGCACCGTGTTCATCAGGAAGGTGTAAACACCGCCCACACCGAGTCCCCAGAAAACGCGGCCCGCGAAGGAGCCGCCGCGTTCCCCTGCGACAAGCACGTCGGCGCATGCGGTGCCTTCGGGAAACGCCAGGTTTCCGTGTTCTTTGACGATCAGTTGGCGGCGCAGCGGCACCATGAAGAGCACGCCGAGCCACCCACCTAGCAAAGCCAATGGGAAAATCCGCCAAAACGTGAATTCGGAGCCGAAACCGAGAAAGATCAGCGCAGGGATGGTGAACATGACGCCCGCGGCGAGCGATTCGCCTGCCGAGCCGGTCGTCTGTACTATGTTGTTTTCAAGGATAGTCGAGCGGCCGAAGGCGCGAAGAATGCTGATGGATAGCACGGAAATGGGGATAGAGGCGGAAACCGTAAGCCCGGCGCGCAGGCCAACGTAGACGGTCACGGCGCCGAACAGCAGCCCGAAGAGTGCTCCAAGGACTATCGCTCGGGTGGTGAATTCCCTTGGACTTTCTTTGGCCGACACATAGCTGCGGAATTCACCTGGTGGCGCCGTGGAACTCCATGCCTTTTCGCGCGCCCCCGTTTGTTCGGTCAAATGAATCCTCCCTATTTGCCGCAATTGGATGCCGATGCCGCCCCTGTGCGGGGGATTATGCCGCAGGTGGGCCAGGCGGGGAAGCGAATCCTAGCCGCCGGAGGGGCCGCTTTTTTCTCAGGTCTATGCCCTATTGACGGGTAGAAGAGCATCCCTATAATGTCCGCCGATATATGTTGCTCAGGTAGGCAACAGCCCATGGGATGTGACCTCTTGACGTCGCGGACAAACGCGAAACCGTTCCGGACTCCGGTTCACATGGGAGCTACCTGCGGATCCTTCCCCGTGGTCCGTCGAATACCGTGATTCTGCTGATGCAAGCTGGGAGAACTATCATGAGCTACCGCCGCCTGTTCCTGCTCGCTTTGCTACTGGCCGTTTTGGGCGCCGTGCGCCCCACTCATCCCGTAAGCGCCGGCGATGAATGGCAGCCCATCTCGCAGGAAGAGTTAAAGATGACCAGCGAGCCGAAAGCTCCTGGAGCGCCGGCAATAATTCTCTATCGCCAGGTAGACAGAGACGACAGCAATGTCCGGACAGCTCACGAGTACAACTACATCCGCAAGAAAATATTCACTGAAGAAGGGCGGAAATTCGCGGACGTGGAAATTCCCGTCGTCAAGGGCAAGTGGGATATTCATAACATTAAAGCACGCACCGTACGGCCGGATGGCACGATTGTCAATTTTGACGGCAAAGTTTACGAGAAGGAGATTGTTAAGGCTCGGGGCATCAAATTCCTAGCCAAGACGTTCACGCTCTCCGACGTTCAACCGGGCAGTATCATTGAATATCACTACATGATCGACTTCGCGGAATACCTGGTCTTCGATTCAAACTGGGTTTTAAGTGATGAGTTATTTAGCAAGAAGACCAAGTTCACGTTGAAGCCCTACGGCGAATGGGCCCTGCAATGGAGCTGGCCCAATGGCTTGCCGGAAGGCGCGAAGCCACCGGTGAATGAGAACAAGATGATTCATATGGAAGCGCAGGACATTCCCGCGTTTCAAGTGGAAGATGACATGCCACCGGAAGCCGCCATGAAATACCGCGTGGATTTCATTTACAGCGAAGACGGGTTCGAAAAAGAACCGGATAAGTTCTGGAAAAAGCAAGGAAAGAAGATGAATGACGCGGCCGAGAGCTTCGTCAACAAACGCAAGGCCATGGAACAGGCTGTTGGGGAGATTGTTTCCGCAGGCGATTCTCCCGAAGTCAAATTGCAGAAGATTTATGCCCGGGTCCAGAAAATCCGCAATACCTCTTATGAAATTGAAAAAACAGAACAGGAACAAAAGCGCGCCAAGGAAAAAGAGATCAGCAATGTCGAGGATGTTTGGAAACGCGGCTATGCTGACGGCAACGAAATTACCCTGCTTTTCGTGGGCCTAGCGCGGGCGGCAGGCTTCGATGCCTCTCCGGTCAGGGTTGCTACGCGCGACGATCATTTCTTCAAGCCCAATATCATGAGATCCAGGGACCTGAATACTTACGTTGCGCTGGTGAAGGTCAACAGCAAAGACTCGTACTTCGATCCCGGTGCTGCATTTACGCCTTTCGGCCTTTTGCCATGGTCGGAGACCGGTACGGCCGGCTTGAAGCTGGACAAAGAGGGTGGAACGTGGGTGACCACGACCACGCCGGAGCCTTCTGCGTCACAAATTGTGCGCAAAGCGGAATTGAATCTGACGTCCGAAGGGGCGCTGGAGGGAAAGCTAACTGTCACTTTCACAGGTCTTGAAGCACAATGGCGGAGGGTCGGAGAGCGCAACCAGGACGATACCCACCGTAAGAAGCTCCTAGAAGACTACGTGAAGGAAGTCGTTCCGGCAGGGATCGAAATCGAACTCACCAACAAGCCGGACTGGGCGAGCTCTGCGCCAAGCATGGTTGCCGAGTATTCCTTGAAGGTTCCCGGCTGGGCTTCCGGCGCGGGAAAGCGCGCGCTGCTTCCGGTCGGTTTGTTCAGCGGTCCCGAAAAACATATGTTTGAGCATTCCACCAGGGTTCATCCGCTTTACTTTCAGTACCTGTTTGAAAAAACCGATGATGTCCGCATTGAGCTGCCCCTGGGCTGGCAGGCAAGCAGCCTGCCGCAAGCGCAAAACAACGATGCAAAGGTCATTGCCTACACTCTTAAAGTCGAGAATGAGAAGGGTGCGCTCCATCTGGAGCGGCATCTCCGGAGCGGGCTTACGTTCCTCGAACAAAAATACTACCCTGCGCTACGCAATTTCTATCAAGCCGTGAGGACAGGAGATGAGCAACAGATTGTGTTGCAGCCTGGCGCAGCTGCTGCGAGTAAGTGAAATGCGGCGCCTACTGCTTTCTTTTGCATTAGTTGTGATGGGCTGTCTTGCAGGTGTGCCGCCGTGTGCGGCGGCAGACGCTCCTGCTTGGATGCACGCGCTCGTTACTGCGCCCTTGCCGGCGCACGATGAGAAGACAGACGCGGTGCTGCTCTATTCCGAGCGAATTGTAACGGTGCAATCCGCGGACAAATTCAAAATTACTGTTCGCGAAGCCTACAAGATTCTGCGCCCGGGCGGCCGCGAGTATGGCACCGTGACCGTCTCGTACAACTCCCATTCGAAAATCACCGGCTTGCGCGGATGGTGCATTCCTTCGCAGGGCAAAGACTACGAAGTGAAAGATAAAGAGGCGATAGAAATCTCGCTGCCAAAAGTGGACGGCAGCGAACTTGTCTCCGACGTAAAAGACAAACTCCTGCGCATCCCCGCTGCAGACGTAGGGAACATCGTGGGATACGAGTACGAGAAGGAATTACAGCCCTTTGTCTTGCAGGACGTATGGCGTTTTCAGGAAGCGAACCCCGTGCGGGAAGCGCACTATACGTTGCAGCTCCCGGCAGGCTGGGAATACAAAGCCACGTGGATGAATTATCCGGAAGTGAAACCGGCGCAATCGGGAAACCAGTCACAATGGATCGTGAGCGACATCAAGGGGATCAAGCACGAAGACAGTATGCCGCCCTGGCAAGGCGTGGCCGGCCAGATGATCGTTTCATTTTTTCCGTCAGGAGGTTCCGCGCAAAACCAGGGATTTCAGAACTGGAAGCAAATGGGGATTTGGTACCAGGGGCTGACCAGCGGACGGCGGGATGCTTCTCCGGAACTGAAACAAAAGGCGGCGTCGCTGACGGCTTCCGCGAGCACTCCATCCGCGAAGATGAAGGCCCTTGGAGAGTTTGCGCAGCGGGATATCCGTTACGTAGCGATTGAGTTGGGGATCGGAGGGTGGCAACCGCATCCGGCCGCGGAAGTGTTCACCCACCATTACGGTGACTGCAAGGACAAAGCAACGCTGATGGGAGCGATGCTCCATGAGATCGGTATCGATTCGTATTACGTGGTCATTAATTCCGAGCGTGGTTCCGTTACACCAGAGACGCCGGCTCACATGGGCGGTTTCGATCACGTCATCGTTGCCATCAAACTGCCTGATGGAGTCAGCGAGGGCTCTCTCGCAGCCACTATGATCCATCCGAAGCTAGGCAAGATTTTGTTCTTTGACCCGACGGACGAATTGACTCCCTTTGGACAGCTTAGTGGCGCGCTGCAAGCGAATTACGGACTGCTGGTAACGCCGGATGGCGGTGAGTTGGTCGAACTTCCGAAATTATCGCCCGCAACGAACGG
>DASQYT010000022.1:0-6715 GCA_035639075.1 Candidatus Elarobacter sp. | reverse complement strand
AAGAAGAGCGAAATCACCTATTGGGTGATCTGCATTTTATGCAACATGATCACGCTTCCCGTGGCTGCGAATCTCGTTCCGAAGATGGTTCGTGCGAACGATCCTCGCGTATTCTTAGTTCTCGGTTTTTCGTCACTCGGCTTGATTCTTCTTGTAAACACCCTGCGCGCCACGATTCGCCACCGGCGCTTCGGCGACACTTACTTTGAGTTCGATGCGCTTCCGTTCTTACCGGGCGAAAAAGTGAGTGGAAGGATTCACCTGAAATTCGAAACTCGCGCGGAGCACGGCGTCGATCTAAAGCTCTCTTGCGTGCGCAAAATCGTCACTGGATCAGGCGACAGCCGCAGCACCAGTAAAGTCGTTCTCTGGCAGGCGGACCAGAATGTTCCCACCGGGGCCGTGCAGCCAGGGCCGCTTGGCCTTGCCATTCCCGTGGAATTTTCAGTCCCCGCAGACAGTTTGGTAACCAATCTCGACAATCCGAACGACCAAGTTCTTTGGATACTCCACGCGCAGGCGGACGTGCCCGGGGTGGATTACTCTGACGATTTTGAAATCCCCGTTTTTCGCGGCGCAGCTTCGTCCGCACTGGCGAGTAATTTCGGAATGCGAATTACAAGTGGAGCGGACACTTTCGCTTTTCCTGCATCGCAGACCACCGACACGGATTCCAACGACGTCCCGCAGCCCGCGCATATCAAGGCCGTCGTTTCGCCGGGTTCCGGCGGCACCGAATTCTATTTCCCGCCGTTGCGGAATCCCGGCCGCGCCTTGACTCTACTCCTCGTCGCCATGGTCTGGAGCGCGGTGATTTACCTGATGTACCAGAAACATGCGCCGATGTTGTTTTTTGTCCTTTTCGGCCTGACGGACGTACTGATCATCGCGGGTTTTCTGCACACTACGTTTGGCAGGTCGCTTATTAGCGTCCGCAGCGGAGAGATTCTTTCGCGCCGGGGAATCCTCGGCCTGGGGCGCGCCCGCACAATCCAAGTTTCCGAAGTGGTTTCCATTCTGCCGGTGGTCAACATGCAGCAAGGCGGCAGTTCGGACAACGCGCTGCACGCGATTCGAATGCGATTGAAGGATGGCAGAAAAATCACGCTGGCTGACGAAATCGCCAGCCGCCAGGAAGCGCGCTGGGTGGTATCGCAGATCGAAACACTGTCCGGCCTGAAATTGGATACGCATGTGGAAGTGGACTTGCCGCTCGGTGTGCCTGTTACACCCATCCTGCAAAAGCCAGGGCAGACCTTCACTCAGGCACGGCCGCGCACGTCGACGGCGGCATCCCTCGGCGTGTTCTTTGTGATGGTGTTCGGTATGTTCGGTTTCATGGCTTGGCGGATGTCGTCGTTCACTTCCCGCATAAGCAACTCGCGGACGGCAGCAGCAGCTCCTGTTAAGCGGCCAGTGATGCCGCGCGTTTTTTCGCCTTTAAGGGATGAGGATGTAGAACGCGTACGCGCACTCCCTGCCCAGGCGCAGGCGGAAGAGTTGCTTGAACGCGCCATTGGCCACGACACGCGTGCCCTGGAGCTTTTCGATGAGCTAGTTGACGGCTGGCGTGGCTACATTCGAATGAGCGACCGCATGAAGCAATTGGAGCGGCGCTCCGAGTTTTCAAAGGACCTGCGAGTCCGTTACGCCAACACGGACATTAATCTTGTGCTGGAAGGCTGGCAAAAGAACGAGCATGCAGCCGATCTGTTGATTCAGCGGGCGCAGTCTGACCCACGCTACCGGGCTTGGGCGGTCTACTATCTCGGCATGTTGGCGGGCCGCGGTGTGGACTACGAGCGCATCCATGGCCTGCTCGTGAATTATGCGCGCAACGATAAGGATCCAGTTGTGCGCCAGTGGGCCGTCGAGGGAATGCGCTTTCTGGGCAAAGACGAAGTTCTCGACGAGCTATTCACTTCGTTCACGGAAGATCCCGCAAACTCCGTGCGCGATCGCGCGGGCTGCAATATGTCCGATTGCGGAATCTTCACTCGCAAGCAGCGAATGAGAATGGTGCCGAAGCTCCTCGATCTGGCCATGAATCCTCGCACAACCGGACAAATGCGAAGCTGGACGTTCCTCGCGCTTCAAGAAATCACGGATGAAAGTCTGCCCGCGGACGCGCTCGCCTGGAGCCGCTGGTATCAGGAACACGGCTCCGAAAAATCGGCTGAATTCGAACGCTTGGAATGGTGGCAGGTCCGCGGCGACGAATAGCGCCTGGGCGCTGAAGCCCCCCTCGACTGCACGACAATTTCAAAACCACAGCCATTCACAGAGATGCTCTGCGGTGTAGACTACCTCGCCGGGGGAAGCTCCATCGATGGCGACAACTCCAGAAAATCAGGAACACGTTCGCATTGGCGTGGATCTTGGCGGCACCAAGATTGAATTCATTGCGCTCGAGCGAGACGGCAGGGAATTGCACCGCCACCGCATTGCTACGCCGCGGCACGATTATGACGGCACGGTGCGCGCCATAGCGGAAGCGGTGCGAGAGATCGAGAAAAAACTCGGACGAAGCGCCACGGTCGGCCTGGGAATCCCCGGAACCATTTCCACAAAGACCGGCTTGGTGAAAAACGCCAACTCCACGTGGCTGAACGGGAAACCGTTCGACAAGGACCTGGGCCGCGCGCTGGAACGTGAAGTACGTTGCGCAAATGACGCCAACTGCTTGGCGGTTTCCGAAGCCACTGACGGCGCGGGCGCGGGCAAGCACATCGTCTTCGCAGTGATATTAGGGACAGGCTGCGGTGGCGGAATTGCCGTGGATGGCCGTGTGCACAGCGGTTCGAACGGAGTCGCCGGCGAATGGGGACACAACACTTTGCCGTGGATGCGGCCGGACGAGTTTCCCGGCTCGGCTTGCTACTGCGGGAAGAACGGCTGCATCGAAACGTGGATTTCCGGAACGGGACTGGAAGCGGATTATAAGCGTGCAACAGGCGTCGACCTGAAAGGTCGCGAAATCATCGCGCGAAGCAGCGCAGGTGAAGCAGCCGCTCTTGCCGCTCTCGGTCGATTTGAAGACCGCCTCACGCGCGCTTTAGCGCACCTGATCAATCTTCTTGACCCGGATGTAATCGTATTGGGCGGAGGCGCTTCGCAGATTCCGCGCATCTACAAGAATGTTCCGCCCTGTCTGAAAGAGTACGTTTTTGGCCACGAAGCAGACACGCCGATTCTTCCGGCTAAACATGGAGACGCCAGTGGAGTACGCGGCGCGGCCTGGCTTTGGCCTTTGGAATAGGAAATGAAGGGCCCCGCCAGCCCGGTTCAGAACGACGGGGCCTTTCCGTTGGATGAAGTCAGAAGGTTTTAGCTCTTCCCGGCGGCTTTGGCCATCTTCGCGGTCCACTCTGCGGAGCGCCGCTTCATCTCCTCGGGAGCTACGTCTTCGATGTGCTGCGCAAGGCCCCACTGGTGGCCAAAGGGATCGGTCAGCTTGCCGTAGCGATCGCCCCAAAATTGATTTTCAAGTGGCATATCCACCTTGGCGCCCGCAGCGAGAGCACGGTTGAAGGTAGCGTCCACGTTTTCCAAGTACAGGAAAAGACCACACGGGTTTTTGGTTCCTGGCGTGGGCGCGCTGGACATGCCGGGGAACTCGTCGGCCAACATAAGGCGGGAGTCCCCGATTTGTATTTCGGCGTGGCCGATTTTTCCGTCAGGCCCGGCCATTCGCATGATTTCCGCGGCGCCGAAGACCGACTTGTAAAAATCAATCGCCTTGGCTGAGTTCTTGCAAGTTAAATATGGCGTAACGGTGTGATACCCCTTAGGAATTGCTTGGACAGAATTTGGCATGATGATCTCCTTGGTTGTTTTGGACGTGCGCGCCGAAAACGGGAGGGAGCAAAGCGGAGCACGCGTAAGGGTGTAAATACTCCTGTGTTGTGGCTTAGTCAACCACCAGTTCTTAACAATAGAGCGGCGAGAAAAACCCGCCAAACCCACGTATAAGGATGGACTTCATGAGATACGAATTCCTGGTTGAAACATACGAAACCGAACGGATCAAAGTGGTGAGCGTGTGGAGTGAATTCCGCGACGGGGACCTTCCGATTCGTCCGCGAGAGAGTGATCCGCGAGGGCGAAGTGTGCACGAACAAATGGTGCATCAATGCGTGAGCGAAAATCTTTGGTTCATCAACATGCTGGGAATTGACGTTGGCGCGCCGCCGCTTCCCGTGACAGAGACTCGTCTGGAATTCATGAAGCGCTATGCGGAAGATAGCGGAAAGAGGCTCGCGGCCCTGCAGGCGAAGGAAGAAGTTTGGTGGGAGTCGGAAACGAGATTCTTTGACGTGCAGCGATCACGCGCATGGGTGATGGTCCGAAGGATTGCGCACACCGCCCACCATCGAGGCCAGCAGATGGCGATGCTCCGAATGGTGGGAAGAGACTTGCACAGCAATTACGGACCCACGGCCGATACCGGCGGCCTCATGCAGAATCATGCGCCGACCATCTACGGCTATCCGAGTCTCGAAGCGTTAGTCGATGGAGAGGCCACGGGCGGCAAGAAGACACCGCTGCCGGGCGCAGCGGGCAAAGCCGTGACCGAGCGCCCGGACAAGAAATAATCTTGAGAAGCGGCGTGGTCCGGGGTTATTCCGGCTTGGTGATGACGCCGCAAGCGATGCGCGGCGGCGCACCCGAGCCGGTGCCACCCGCGACGGCGTGAATGACAATCGCCGTGCCGCCATTGCTGAAGACGGAATTCTCGTCCGTGCCGAGCGTCACCTTCGGCGCAACCGTGCTGGCGTGAGCCGTGCCATCCGCAGCGACGATCAACGCAAAGTCCGGGATATCGCCCGCAGGCATTCCCTCATGGGCATGGCCACCACCGCTAAAATGTGGACCAGCGGACTTGAAGTCGGGAGGCTCGCACTTTGCAACCTGATGGATATGTATGGAGTGTTCGCCAGGCGGCAGGTTCTTGATGTCAATCTTGATGGTAACGCCCTTGGTGGCCGGCGTCAGGGTCGCAGTGCCGACGCTTTGGCCTTGCGCATTCTTGATGTCCACGGTGACGGGCTTCGCTGCGGCGCGGGCATAACTGTTCTGCGCAAGGATCAGACCGGTTGCCGACAAGAACAGTGCTGCACATGCGATTGATCTCATAACGGTTCTCCTCACGAGGAATGGTGTTCCAGAATTAGCACTCTCTCAGAAAAACGCCCCACTTCAATCTATCGCAATATCAGTTGAGAAGTAACAACTTGTTCTCAAACTGACAGCCTCGGGGGGAATTTGCCGCCATTCGGGAGCGCCCTGTTGGTTCGCAAAAACTCGCTTGGGAATATGAGCCATTTGGAACGGGCCATCCGTCTGAGGCATTATAGGAGAGCAAAACGAAAATCGTCCAGGGAGAGGGTATCGCTATGCGAGCACGAAATATTCTTGCTTTAGCTTTCACATGTTTGGTGCCGTCTATGGCTGCGGGGCAAGTAACGCACGGCCAAAAGCCGAAGATGCCGGCGCCGTTCGCAACAAAATCGGCGGGCAACGGTCCGGAAAAACGGACGCCTCCGCCAGGGTTTTTGCCCACCGTGCCGCAGGGATTTCGCGTGAATATATTTGCGAAGAATTTCCAGCGTCCGCGATGGCTGACGATCGCGCCAAATGGAGACATTTTCCTGGCGGACATGGGGTCCGGGGAAATCATCGTAATGCGCGATCCCGGGCATACCGGTGGAGCGCAAGAGCGCGAAATCTTTGTGAGCGGCCAGAATCGCCCGTTCGGCATCGCGTTCCACGAAAACTATGTGTATGTGGGGGACACCAACAAGGTCGTGCGTTTTCGGTACGATCCCAAGACCTCCAGACGGCTCGGGGAAGCGGAGCACCTGCTCGATTTGCCGAGCGGCGGACACGATACGCGATCGCTGGCTTTTTCGGCCGATGGAAAGCATCTGTTCATCGGCGTTGGCTCCGAATCGAACATAAACACGGGTGAAGATCCGCGGCGCGCTGCGGTAACGATATGCGATCCCGATGGAATGAATGCGCGGCGCTACGCAACAGGGCTCAGGAATCCCGTGGGGCTGGCGCTGGAACCGGTGACGGGCGAAGTCTGGACGACGGTTAACGAGCGCGACGAATTGGGCGACGATCTGCCGCCGGACTATTTCACTTCCCTGAAAGACGGAGGTTTTTACGGCTGGCCGTACAGCTACATCGGCAGTAACGTCGATAGCCGCGTGAAACAAGAGCATCCGGAACTTGTTGCGCGGGCCATCATTCCGGATGTGCTGCTGGGAGCGCATGTGGCGCCGCTGCAGTTTGCGTTCTACACCGGAAAGCAATTCCCTGAAAGCTATTGGGGCGGCGCATTCGTCGCGGAGCATGGTTCGTGGAACCGGGCGACGCGCTCGGGATATCAGGTTGCGTTTGTGGCGTTCAAAGATGGCAAACCTTCCGCTGATCCGGTGCCGTTTCTGACGGGGCTGGTTCCCGATCCCGGCGGACCAGATGTGCTGGGACGGCCAGTAGGCGTGGCGGTTGCGCCGGACGGGTCCCTGCTGGTGTCGGATGATGGAGCGGCGGTGATTTATCGCGTGTCCGCCGCGAAATAACAACCGGGCTCACTACTTCACTGTCAGCGTCAGTTGAACAGGCTGGAGCTGGAGCGGCGTCCCTGACAAAGACGTCGCCGATGTCGTAAGCATGATCGTCGAAGTTCCCGACGGCGTGACGACGG
>DASQYT010000021.1:0-4377 GCA_035639075.1 Candidatus Elarobacter sp. | reverse complement strand
CGTCTTGCCGCCGAACTGCGCCAGCAAGTTCACTTTCTGCGCTTCATCGGAAATCTTGGCACTCGCCTGCGGCAGCAAATCTGCCCGTGAAATATATTTGTCCTGCTCGCTCTGTGCCGCCTGCAAAATGGCGATTTGCGCGGTTGTGTTTTGCTTGAGCGCGAGTCCGACAGCCTGATCCAGCGTTAGGCGAAGCGCCTGCGTCGGCGCCTTCCCCGGCAAGGAACCCGGCTTGTTTGTGCCCTGTGCGTGCGCCACCGTCGAACCAAACATCAAGCCGAAAAACACTGTGTAGAAGATAATGTGCGAGCCCTTGGAACGTTCCTTCGTGCTCACGTTTTCACCTTTCTTCTCGCTTGCCACGATTTCGTTCACGATGGCTTGATTCAGGCATCCCTCCGCGACCAACTGCCCACCCTGCCGGTGAATTTCCTTCAAAAGCACTTTTCCGGCGGCATCAATAAAGCTCACGCCGCATAAATTAACGTGGAACTTCTCGCGTAACGACGACGCATGCAGTTCGCGCCAGCATTGCTCCAGTGCCGCCACCCACGGCCCCGCCAACTTGCCCTCGACGCTGAGAAATACCTTCCCGCGCCTCTTTTCCGTTGTAATTCTTAGCATTGATCCCGTCCTGTTGGCTGCTAGCAGATGCATGATGTTTACCATCCGACGCTAAATTCTCTTAATATGTAACCTATACAAATAAACCGACTTATGAACGAAGCTGCACATGATAGCACTATCAGGTATGCCCATATAAGGGCATATATCTAAATACGGGCAATATATATATGCCCATATAAGGTCACAACGGCCATCTGCGCACTCTACGCTACTCGTTACCTAGGTCATTGCCTGATTCTGTTTTACGGTTTTATCCCGATTGGTAATCCACCAAGAAACGTATAGAAGTGCCTGCATTCGCACGGGGCGTGGCTATGAAGTATCGCTGGAAACCTTCTTATATTTCGATGAATTTAACCTAGTTTTTCGTTTTGCAAGGTTGGCGATCCATTCTTAGAGCATCCGCGGTGATTGACCTTTCGGATCCATTTCGGCAGGAGGTAATTTATATATGGACCTGTCTGGCAGATATGTAAATAGAAGTGCATCTTTGCGACTTTTTTGCGCGACAGCGACTGTGGTTCTTGCCATTTTCTGCAGCATGAATGTTTCCTCTTCACGGGGCCAAGCCGTTTCAACCGGCATTGTCACGGGTCAGGTTGTCGACCCACAAGACAAATTCGTTGTAGGCGCCGCCGTGACGCTCACCGATGTCAGCACGGGCAGTGCACGAACCACACAAACAAATGATGTAGGACGATATGTGTTCACGCAGGTTCCTCCGGGAACCTACAACGTGAGTGTCACGAAGGAAGGTTTTTCGCAAACCAGGATCAGCGACCAGTCGGTCGCCGTGGGGCTGACGTTGACCGTCAACGTGCAATTGAAGGTTGGCGCCTCGTCGCAAACCGTGGAGGTCACCTACACTCCCGGCGCCGAGTTGCAAACCATGAACTCGACGATGGGCACCACGATCGACGGCAATTCGGTTCTCCTGCTGCCCAACATCGGGAGAGAAGCGGCTGCGCTCGCCACTCTGCAACCCGCGGTCACGCCAAACGGATATACTGCGGGCGCGGTGAATGATCAAAATACTTACCAGCTTGACGGCGGCAACATTTCGGACGATATGGCTGGTTCAAATAACATTTATACGCCAAGCCTCGCCAATCCCAACCCGGTGGCCACGGGGGGAGCCGCTACCGGCGTAATTCCCACACCGGTGGAGAGCATCGAAGAAGTAAAAGTCTCGGTAAACAACCAGACCGCCGACTTCAACAGTTCGGCCGGCAGCCAAGTGCAGATGGTGACCAAGCGTGGCACTAACCAATTCCACGGCTCCTTGTATGAGTATTACCTGGATAGCCGTGTGGGCGGTGCCAACACCTGGGATAACAACCGGCTGGGGGTTGCAAATCCCTCCGCGCATCGGAACCGCTTCGGCGGCTCTCTCGGCGGGCCTCTGACCCCTTCTTTCTGGGGAGGGAGGACCTACCTCTTTGCAAACTACGAGGGTTTGCGTTATCCGTTCAACACCACGATCGAAAGAGAAGTGCCCTCAGCTCTTCTGCGCCAAGGGATCGTGCAAATCAATAACAGCGGAACCGTAACGCAATACAATTTCAACCCTAGTCTTGGCCCCTTGGCAACTTGCCAGGGAGGTCCGTGTGATCCCCGAGGCATCGGATTCAATACTCTTGTCCAGAAAATCTGGAACACGCAAATGCCGATGCCGAACGATCCAAGCGCTGGCGACACTTTGAATACCCAGGGATTTCTCGCTCCTATCAGCCTCCCCGTAACCTCTAATTTCGGTGTTGTCCGGGTGGATCACGACTTCGGTTCAAAGTGGCATTTCATGGGCAGCTATCGCTATTACCACTTCCAGGCGGTGACCGCCAACCAGACGGACATCGGTGGCGTGCTGCCAGGCGATACGTTGGGACAATATAAATCTGCCATTTCACGGCCGCTCGTGCCGTCCTATTACGTGGCCGGGCTTACGACAAACATTACGCCAACTTTCACCAACGATTTCCACTATAGCTACACGCGAAATTTTTGGCAGTGGAATTCGGCGTTGGCCCCGCCGCAACTCTCCGGCTTGCCCGCTCCGATTGAGATCGGAGGAGAGAGCGGTTCGACAAATCATAATACTGCCTATGGCGGCGGTCAGGATGCGCTGATCCCTTATAATGTGGACACACAAGATGTCCGCGCGCGCTACTGGGACGGACACGACCACGCCATTCGTGACGACCTCAGCCTCATTCATGGCAACCACCTGTTTCAATTCGGCGGCCTGTACCAGCACACTCTCGACATACATCAACGCGACGACAATGGCGTATCTACATTTACGGGGCTCGTCTACGTTAGCGGCGGCACGTCCGCGACCAACATGGCCATGCCTACTGCTTACCAACCTGTTGGTCTACCCAGTTCCCAGCTCACTAGCGTGTGGCAGCCGCTCTATGAGCAGGTTCTCGGAATCATCACGCAGCCCCAGGTCATTTACACGCGCTCCGGGTCCAACCTAACGTTGAATTCTCCGCCCAACACGCCCGTGACGGCCCATAGCATCATTCCGACGTATAACGTCTATTTCAGCGATAGCTGGCGGATGAGGCCGACTTTTACTTTCACTTACGGGCTTGCCTGGACACTAGAAATGCCTCCGTATGAAACCAACGGCTTGCAGACCATGGCTGTGGACCAGAGCGGCACCCCGATCACTGCGGAAAATTACTTGCGCAACCGCCAGACATCGGCCCTCAACGGTCAGGTCTTTCTTCCACAACTTGGATACGAATTGGTTGGCAACGCTGGCCGCAAGTATCCCTACAACCCGTTCTATGGAGGGTTCAGTCCCCACGTGGCGGCCGCATGGAATCCACGCTTTACTAACGGCGTCCTCGGGAAAGTATTCGGGCAGGGCCACACCGTGATCCGCGGCGGATGGAGCCGCATCTTCGGCCGGTTGAATGGCGTCGACTTGGTTTTGGTTCCGCTGCTCGGTTCCGGACCGCTGCAGCCCATTACATGCCCTGGAGCCAGCATGGCCGGACAGTGTCTGGGAGCCGGGAAGGTGGACCCAACGAATGCTTTCCGGATCGGCACAGATGGAACCACAGCGCCGCTGCCCACTGTTGCGCAAACGTTGCCCCAACCAAACTTCACCGGCATTAACTCGGCAAAAGCGGGTGATACCTCACAGCTTGATCCCAACTTCAGGCCGTCGCGCTCCGATGAGTTCGACCTCAGCATCCAGCGGGAACTACCTGGCAAGATGTTGCTTGAGCTCGGCTATGTGGGTCGAATCATCCGGAACGAATACCAGGCCGTTGATCTGGATTCCGTTCCGTGGATGATGACCATGGGAGGACAGTCCTTCGCCAACGCTTTCGACAGTCTCTATTCTGAAATCACGGGCGGACAGCCGATACAACCTCAGGCGTTCTTCGAGTCGGCCCTCGGCGGGGCGTCCTCCGCCTTCTGCAGCCAGGCCAACCCGGCCACTGGCTTGCCATTCACAAATTGCTCGGCCGCGGTGGCTGGACTGCAGAAAAACAACATCACAAACGTTGCCCTTTACAATCTATGGACCAAGCTGCCGTTCACTTTCGGAAACAGTTTGCTAAGCCAGCAGCAGGCTAATAGCCTCTTCATGGAAACCAGTCTTGGCTGGGGCAACTACAACGCCGCGATCGTTTCGTTGACCGGTCAGAACTATCACGGTTTGACGGTTCGCTCGAACTTTACCTGGAGCCGCTCGATGGGCACCGGCGACACCACGCAGTCCACTAGCTC
>DASQYT010000020.1:0-9956 GCA_035639075.1 Candidatus Elarobacter sp. | reverse complement strand
ATTGAAAAATTCAGGCTCGCAAGCCGTGGATTGAGAAATCGGGCTTCGAGCATCACAATAGGAAAAAGGCCCAGCAGCACCAGCATACCAGCTTTGTATTTCGGCGGGCCGTGACCCGTTTTTGGATCTGTCGGGAACCATCCGGGGAATGCCGTGGCCAGGCGCGTGAGCTGCTCGTGTTCGATGAAAGCTTTGGACTCGCTCAACATCTCCTTGCGTTCCGGAGCGTTCATCCATCCTTCAAGGTGCGAGGCGGAATCGAAGCGCATGATGGTCGTCCAAAATCCTCCCTTCTCGTCCGGCGGCTGGAGGAACGTGCCTTTGTAACCAGGATATTTGGCCTGGGCGGATTGCATGCGCGCCGCCCACTCCCGATAGGTGTCCTCCTTGCCGGATTTGATCTTGGAAAAAATCACCTCGGTGACATCACTGGCGGGACGATCTCCGCTCTCTCCGGTTTGCACGACTTCACCGAAGTTGCCGCCTTCAAAAAGCGGAACCCCTTCGGCGATGATTTCCACCCGTTCCTTGGATTTCTGCCAGACAACGAGGTCCTCGTTGGATCGAAAATTCAGGATGATTGTCCATTCGTTGCTGTCGGGTCGCGTTGGCGGAATGATGTCGCTGCCGACGAAGCCGGGAAATTTTCCGATGACAAGATCGCTGTGTGCCTTCCAGGCGGTGAATTCGGCGTCCATTCCGGGACGAAGCTTGACGGTGGCGATTAAGACGGCTGCGGCATCCATTTATTTAGCTTCGGCTAGTTGCGCGAAGATGCGGTCGGCGCTGAACGGCAGGCTGTCGAACCGGATGCCGGTGGCGTCGGCGAGGGCGTTGCCGAGGGCCGGGGCAACCGGAATGATCGGTGTCTCGCCGGCGGATTTCGCGCCGAGTGGGCCGTAGGCATCGTAGGTGTCGGCAAAGAAAATCTCGGTGCGGGGAATATCGGCGAAGGCAGAGATGCGGTAGTTGCGGAAGGTCGGATTGATCATTTTTCCGTGGTCGTCGAAGACCATGCGCTCGAACAAACTGCTGCCGATGCCCTGCGCAACCGCCCCCTCGATCTGCCCGCGGCACTGCATGGGGTTGAGGATCGTTCCGGCGTCTGCGGCGTGGACGCTTTGCAGGATGCGAATTTCTCCGGTGATCCGATTCACGGCGATACGAAAGCCATGCACGTTGAAGCAGGTGGTGCGCGGCGACCCGTAAGCTTTGCGCATCACGCTTAGCCGATGCCGCGCGTCGGGCACGGACTCGAACAGCTCGGACAGCGGGATGTTCCGCGAGCCGCATTCCACCGCGCCATCCATCAGCCGGCATTGCGGGAGCGGAGTGGAGGTGAACTCGCTGGCGATCTTGAGCACATTGTCGCGTAGATTTTCGGCGGCGAGGCTCACGGATTTGCAGGACACGCTGGTGCCGACGCTGGAAAAGGTGCCCGTATCGTAAGCCGTCTTGTCCGTGTCCGCGATGACGATTTCAATGCGACTGGCGGTGGCATTTAGAATGGATGCGGCCACCTGCCGCATGGACGTGATCGTACCATTGCCCATCTCCGTGACGCCGTTGGTAAGATAATACGTGCCGTCGGCGCGCAGGTTGATATGGGCCTCGGAGCGCTGTTCCGTAGGCGGGATGCAATCGTGCATGTGGATGGCGTGGCCTTTGCCTTCGAGCCATTCATCGCCTTCCGGCTTCGGCTCACCCCTTCCGCTGGCCAGCGCCTTTTCGAGAAAATTCATACACTGATCGAGGCCGTAACTTCCCATCTCCGCATCGGAAGGCCCCTCCCAGATGCTGTGCACGGCGTCGCCGGGGACGACGACGTTTTTGCGTTGGAATTCCATGTGGTCCATGCCGAGTTTGCGGGCGACCTCGGCCATGGCGGACTCCACGGCGAAGACGGTCTGCGACGATCCGTACCCGCGGAAAGCCCCCGAGGGTGGGATGTTGGTGTAAACGGCGTAGCCGAGACCCTTCATGTTCGGACAGCGGTAGATCTGGAGCGACTGGCTGAGGGAGGCAGCCAGGGTCTCGCCGCCATGATTGCCGTAGGCGCCGGTGGCGGAAACCACGCGGAGTTGAATCGCCGTGAGCGTGCCATCCTTCTTCGCGCCCACCTTGATGTTCGTCTTCATGGGATGCCGCGAAACGCCGGCAATGAATTCCTCTTCGCGGGTGAATTCCCATTTCACCGGGCGGCCCGTTTTCAGCATCGCAAGCACACACAGCTCTTCGCAAAGCATCTCCTGCTTGCCGCCAAATCCCCCACCGACCCGCTCCGAGTAAACATGCACCTGCGGGAGAGGGATGCCGAAGAGGTAGGCCAGTTTGGCTTTGGCCTGGAAGGGTGCCTGCGAGCTTGAGCGGACGTGGATTCGTCCGTCCTCGCTCTGCGAAGCGATCGCAATGTGGGTTTCGAGATGCGCGTGGGAAACCTTGTTGCTGTAGTACGTGTTCTCTACGACGACGTCGGCCTCGGCAAAGCCCTGCTCCGCGTTTCCGTATTCGCTCTCGATCTGGAGAAAAATATTCCGCCCCGCCTGCTGGATGCGGGAAGAGAATTCCTTGTGGTGCAAAATCGGCGCGCCCGGAGCCATCGCTTCCTCCGGGTCGAACACCGCCGGCAGAATTTCGTAGTCCACCTCGATGAGCCGGCAGGCTTCCTCCGCGATTCCCTCGGTTTCCGCCGCCACCGCAGCCACGCGCTGGCCGACGAAACGGGCGACGTTGTCGAGAATATAGGTGTCGTCCGGATCAACCCGATAATCGTCATGCAAGGCCGAGCTGTACGGACGCCGCGGCACGTCCTCCCAGGTAAACACCCCGTGAACACCTGGCAGGGCGCGGGCCTTCTCCGTGCGGATCGCGACAATGTTCGCATGGGCGTGCGGCGAGCGCAGGACCTTGAGATGGAGCATTCCCTCCATCTTTACGTCGGCGGTGTAGCGAGCGGTGCCGGTGACGATGGAATGGGCCAGCGGATTTTGCAGGCTGGCGCCGCAGGCGTGGCCGGCGCGGTCTTCCTCGACGTGACCGACACCGTGCAGCGCGTCTTCGATGGCGTGATAGCCGGTGCAGCGGCAGAGATTACCCTTGAGCCGGAAGGGGAGATCTTTTTTCTGCTCATCGGAAAGGCTGGCGGAGGTCATGATCATCCCCGCCGCACAGAAGCCGCACTGAAAAGCCTGCGCGTCGAGAAATGCCTGCTGCATTGGATGCAACTCTCCGTTTTTGCTTAAACCCTCGATGGTTGTTACTTCGCGGTCAGCCGCGCGGTACGCAGGAACCAGACAGCTGTGCATGGGTTTGCCGTCGAGCCACACGGTACATGCTCCGCAATCGCCGGCATCGCAGCCTTTTTTGACACCAAACCAACCGAGATCGCGAACGAAAGTTCTCAAACATTGTCCCGGACGAGGCTCAGCACTGAAAGACTTTCCGTTGATTTTGTAATTCATACAGATTCTCCGTTCAGGCTGAAAGTTCCTCGCGAATTTGTTCGGCGAAATAGTATGCGAGATGCCGACGATGAGCCGGCGAGCCATGCGTATCGTCGAGGTAAAGATCGAAGGGCACAGCTTTATCGATGGCGTCTTTCACCTCTTTCGAGGAAGGAACGCTTTTGAAACGGAGTTGCACGGGTCGGAGAGTGGCGGCAGTGATGGTGAGGAGAAACGTGCCTTGCTCCGGACACCGCGTGCCGATCAGCAGGACTTCGGAGCGGCCAAGATGCGTCAGAGTGAAGCGTCGAAAGGCAAAGTTCTTTTTCAGCGCGGTTGCTGGCAGATGAATGCTGCGCAGGAGTTCTCCGGGCGCGAGAACATTGGCATGGTTGCCGGTAACAAATTCAATCATGGGCACTTCGCGGGGCTTTCCGCTGCGTGGCCAAAGCGTGCAAACGCCTTCCAGCGCTGTAGTGAGGGAAATCATCGGGCCTGCCGGGAGCGACATGCAGATATTCCCGCCTACGGTGGCTTCATTCCAGATCTTGAAAGATGCAAGGAAAGAGCGACAACACATGCGGAAAACAGGCGCCGCCGTCCAATCCGATGGCGCTTTTTCTACGAACTGATCGAGTTCGACAACCCTGCAAGTAGCAGCAATCTCTAATCCATCCTTCGAAGCTTTGAGAGAGGGCCACTTGAGCGTCTCAAGATCAATGAGTGTGTGGGTGTTTATCTGCGGTTCCGAAAAGAGCCATGTTCCGCCGGCGAGCCATGCAAAACCATTTTCCCATTTCGTGACTGCATCGGCACTGGCCGGACGCCGAACCTCGGTGATTGTGTTTAAGTCCATCGATTTAAGGGGGCAAGGAAATCACGTTTGTTTGCGAAGAGTCAAGCATCGTATTTACTTTTTAGCTTCCACTCGCCATGTCGAAACGTGGAACGCTTATGCGTTTTGAGTACGGTGGATAATCAGAAAAGAATCGTGACTTGCACCGTCGTCGCCCATGCACCGTCGAGATCGGGACTGGCTCCGGGCGTCGGGATGTAGCTGATCGCGGGTTCCAAATACGTGCCAGCAATTAGATGAGCCTGATAGTAGCCTTGAAACATCAATTCGCTGGAGCGTTGGAAAACATTTGGATTGAGCCACGCCCAGGACATGCCGCATCCCATTGAATCTTTCGGGCGGCTTGGTACCAGACCAAATGCCGTCAGTCCCATCCCGAAATAGTGATTCACCGGACGGGTTTCGGAATCATTGGTGCCGAACTGGAAGAACGTAGAGATCCCCGAGCTGTCCTTGTCAGGATGCCGGTACCATAGCCGTTGCGAGCCAAAAAGATAAAACCCCGAGGTGCCATTTTCCGAAATACCGTTCCGACCATTGAGCCGCCCCGTCTGGTGCCAAAAGCCTGCGCCGATTTTGCCGGGAAGATCGTTTTCTCCGAGCCGCCACGAAAAGCCGGTTTCCGCGATGTTGAAATAATAGCCGTTAAAATGCGGACCCGTTGTTCCAGTCTGTATGCCTCTGGCGACGTTGCCATCGTAAAAACCGTAGTTCAAATACCACCACTTTACCGGTGCAAGGGTCAGGGTCACTCCGCATGCCGAATTATAATAGCTTGGCATGGTCCCGAATAGGGTAGGGTTTTTGAAGACTGGCGTGTATAGAAGACCGCTCACCGCCGGAATGAAAAGCCTCTGCTCGGCGAGTGGGACCGGCCGGAGCACGTTGCCAAAGTCAGCGCTCGGCAAGGATTTGCCAAGACGAACAATGAATTTTCCATCGAACAACTCCTGTCGAATCCAGAGCTGGTAAAGCTCCGAGCGATCGAGCGGTTCGGCTCCCGGCAAACCATTATAGCCTTGAATACTCCCCGCCTGCTCGTTTGTTCGCTGCCCATCGAATCGTAGAAACTCTGCGCCAAACAGTGCGCCTTTCCACCAGCCAGTGAGCTTTTCCATGTCTACTAACAGGTCAGCAATGAACAGGCTGTCCCAGCTTACCTTGCCCGGTTCTGCGCCGCCCGACATGAGCCAGTTGGTATTGCCAATCCATAGCCCGCCAAGACGGACGCCGTGGTCATCCTTGATGCCGGCAAGATCCAGAAGGTATTTCTCCAATTCGGCCGTTCCAGTGGTAGCATTTACGGCACCGGGGTTTCCGCCGATGCCGATAGGTTGCAAACTTTCCTGCGCCGGAGTCGCAGCCGGTTCTGTTTCTGTAGCGTGTGTTGTGGAAACCACTAGAGCTGGTGCCAGGAAAAAAATAAGCAGGAGATTTTTCCCAACGTTACGAAAACGAAAGCGCACTACTTGCGTTTCTAATTTTAAAGATAATGCAAAAGCGAGCTAAAACAGCGGTGGACAGCGGGAGTCGAACCCCTGGGAGCAATTCAACCCCTGATCCAAACCGCCGCCGGTTTTCGCAACCGCAAAGATGTGAAGAAATATCTATTCTGTGCGGACTAGCTGATTTCGACCACGCGTTCCTGTTCGTCCCAGCGGCGACGGGACACGCATTTCTTCGCTCTTAGCTACTGCTTCTCGCCCGCAGCGTCCAATACCGCTTGAGTGTCTGTGACCCAGACAAGCTTCTGCTTCTTGAAATTCTCGAGAACACGACGCAATGCTTCGGCGCCGTCGGGAGTTCCGATCACAAAAGGATGGATTCCGATCGCAACGACAGTGGCGTCACGATCGGGATGAGTCTCAGCCTCACGGGCAAGTTCGGTTACATAATCGATCCACAGCCGCTCCATGTCATTTGGTTCTTTGAAGCGCGACAGGTATTGCCCCATGTCAACTGTGACTGCCGGATAGGGAATCAGCACCAGCGGTCCTGACTTTGTCGTAAGCCGAGATAGGACATCGGAGTCCATGCCGTCGAGCGAATAGGTGATGCCTTCGGCTGTAGTAGCGCTGAATGTGTCGGCATTCGGGTATACGCTTGGGCTTGACCATCCACGCGATTTGACGCCCGTGTCCTTTTCAATCAGATCGAGTGTCCGGCGAATGTAAGCTTCTTGTGCGTCGAGCCCAGCTTTGAGCGGTAGAAGTTCGGTCGAGTTATTAATGCCGTGCGCAATGATGGGCGCCTTTGGCACGAGTGAACGAAACTGCTTCCAGATATCGGGATGGTCCTCCGGAAAAAGCGCGTTCAATGCAATGCTCAACGGCACGCCTTGCTGGTTGAAAAGCCTAGCAACCCGAGGAATACCCCACTCGACCGCATATTGACGAAACGACTCGTCAACAACATCCGGATCGCGCGAAACCATGTCGGGTCGAAAATTAGGGCCGTGCCCGAAGCCCCACACCTCAACATACAGAACGAAGCAAACGGCAACCTTCTTTCCGCCTGGCCACTCTTTTACATGAATCGTTTCTCGCGGCAGCCCTGTTATCCAGTCCTTTGTATCTTCACTGACTGCTGCGGCCGCTGAAACAAGCAGGGCGATAAGTGCGAGGATGTTGGTCGCTGAGTTGAATCGAATGTGCACCATTTGGCATTTGTAGTTTCGAAGACGATGCAAAAGCGAGCTAAAAGATACACTACAAGTCTCAATCCTCTTGCTGATTGAAAAGCACACCTGCCGGGTTGCAATTCGGAATCTCAAATTTACAATCCGAAATTCCTTGGCGGGGGTGGTGGCAGCAAATCAAATTTTTAGCGTTGGCCAAAAGCGACGCGCCGGATCTAAGCGAATTCATTCGCAAACATGAGGAATTGCGTCTTCGCGTCGCGGTAAGCGATGCAGGTGTCACGGGCGACTTGAATACACTCGCGGATTACGTGCACTGGGCCCCGCACTCAACCGAACACGAAAAATGGTGAAGCGGTTCGCTTAATGACGTGATAAATGCGTTACACGGGCTTGTTCATTGCGAGCTTCGGCTCCAGTTATTGCAAATCCAATTGCGGGATTGAACGGCGGATTCCGCTGACGAAATCCAGCTGATAAGTTGCACTCCGCAATCTAAAATTCTAATATCTGAGCGGCGCGTTACGGCTTCAGCCACCGCGCAAACCAGTCGACGACCTTCGAGAAGGTCTTCGGCGAGACCAGGTGCTTGTCGGTGTCTTCAAACTGATACTCGAAACGATCCGACGCATGGTCTTTCGCATAGGTCTCCTTCGCGATCGCGATGCAGAGCTCCACGCTGGGCTTGGGGGTGAGGCCATCGCGGCCGCCGTTGCTGATGAACAGCGGCCGGGGCGCGATCAGCTTGATCAATGCAGGGCCGTCAAATTCGCCATAGATGCCTGGCACCACGCGATCGTAAAATTTCGCCACGAAAGCCGAGGTCGGATTGTTGATCCCTTCCTGCTTCACCACTTTGTCGAAGGCCTTCTGGAACGAGTTCACGCGGCGCATCCACAGGTTGTTGTCGAGTTCCCACTTGAAGCCCTGCATCGCGATGAGCGGCGCAGCCACCTTGATGCGCGGGTCGATCGCCGTGGTCATGTAGGTTTCGATACCGCCTTTGGAAACTCCCGTCATGCCGATGCGCGAGGCATCCACATCGGGACGGTTCTCGAGATAATCCAAAAGTCGCAGGTCGTCCCACACCGTATCGTAGTACAGCGGATGCTCGCCCGAGCCGTAATAGGCCGCGGCGATCTTGTCGCAATACTCAAAGGTCGTCTTGCCGTAGCTGATGCGCTCGCCGAAGTACCGGCCGTCGATCGCCACCGCGATGAAGCCCCGCTTCGCCAGCATCGAGAGCAGATCGACATACATGTCTTTGCTCTCCTCCGTGCCATGGGCCACGATCACCACCGGCCGGCGCTGGTCTCCCGCCAGCTTGTAGATAAGCCCGGGAACCCGCGTGCCCTCTTGCGTCGCGTAGGTGAAGTGATACTTCAGCACGTCATCCGCATGCGGCAACTGCTCCACCTCGGGATTCAACGGCACCTTGGGACGATTGATGATTTTGAAAAGATCAGACGCCGGATCAGCGCGAACTGCGTTTGAGAAAATCAGGGAGGAAAAGGCAACCAATAGGGTGAGAATTTTCATAGAAAGAATGCGACCGAATGCGTGCGCAGCCTATGAAGAGACCCTGCTTTCGGAAAGCCTTTTGTTCGTGAGCCCTCGCGGTGCCGTTAATTTCCGGAGAAATTTATTTGCCGGCAAATGGTACGGCATTCCGGGAAACCTCCGCGATTTGTCGTGACCTCCTCCGACACCCTGCGGCATCCTTTCGCCCCCAACAGAGGCTCGCAACCCGTCTCTGGTTGACTACAACCCGTCTGTCGGTAAACCTCCTTTTTGATCCCAAAACCATCCAAGAAAACCTAAGGAACCATATGAAACTCATCGCGATTATCCTGGCCATCGGCCTTCTCTCCACCCTCCATTCTGCCACGGGCGACGAGCCATCGCCGCTCCTGCAGGTCAAGACGCTCAAGCTCGACTCGGCCTTGAAGATCGCGCAGGAAGCCGTGAAGCAAAGCCACGCCAACGGCGCCACCAATGTCGGCGTCTGTATCGTTGACTACGCCGGCCGCGTCCTCGTCCTCCTTCGCGACGACAACGCCACTGAGCACACCGTCCTCGGTTCCGAGCAAAAAGCTTGGACCGCCGCCAACTACCACGACTCCACCCGCCGTCTTCTCGACCGCATCAAGAAAGCCGACGGCGACGACGACCAACTCGTCTACAATGCCAAGTCCCTCTTCCTCTGGGGCGGCGTGCCCATCATGGACGGCAAGGACATGGTCGGCGCCATCGGCATCTGCGGCAATCCTACCGGCTACATGGACGACGCCGTCGCCACCGCCGCTAGCGTCACGCTGGCCAACTTGCTAAAGGAGTCGCAACCGGCGAAATAATTTCCCCCGAGCACCGATGCGGCATAGTGAAACGGGGTCTTAGCTCAGTTGATAGAGCGCCTCAATGGTATCGCTATCCGGGCCTTTCTTTTTCCGCCCGGCCAAGCTTTTATATGAATGGGTTCTCGCTGCGATCCGGTGACCCAGTCGTTTGTGTTTTCACTGACTGCTGGGCCCGCTGAAATAAGCAGGCCGATGAGCAGCAAAATGTTGGTCGTTGAGTTGAAGCGAAAGCGCACTATTTGCCATTTGTAATTTTAGAGATAACGCAAAAGCGAGCTAAAAGAGAAGGGCAACTGGACCTCTCACGTTGGCCGAAACGGAAGAAGAACCGGCGGCCGAAGAGATGATGTCACCCCGGAGTACGCGCCTGCGCTCGCGCCGGATGGAAACAGCAATGGCTGGACATGCCTGACCTATCGGCCGCCAGTCGCCCCGCGTGCAGTAAACACGCAGACAGGGGACGTGAATACCGATTGTCTTAGCGCTCAAAATTGACCGTAGATAGAACTCATTCGGCACCTCGCGAGCGAGCAAATAATTTTTCGAATACCTGATTGGCTTTGACGAGGTTTCAGCCGAAACTTGCAACGAAGTGACCTTTTGGATGTTTAATCGGCGGAGCAAACTATGAAACGATTCAAAAGCCTGGCGCTCTGTTTAAC
>DASQYT010000019.1:0-20639 GCA_035639075.1 Candidatus Elarobacter sp. | reverse complement strand
GCCTTATTGGGTTTTGATGCCAGCCGCAGGTAAGCAAAGACGCGATCGTTGCCATACGCGGCCGGCTTGGCAAGGCGCTCGCGATCCACCGGAATGATGCCTTTGCCGGCTTTTCCGGTGGATTCCGCGATCAACTGCTCGAGCCACGCTCCAAGGTCAAAAATTCCCGGCGATGTGATGATGGTGAGTTTGTCCCGGTCTTGATTCGCAGCGGTGCCGAGAATCGCCCCGAGAAGCACACCAGGATTCGCATCGGCGGCCGAAGTAACACCGCAAGCCTGCACCATCTCTTTGGTGTTTTTCAGAAATTTCAAGACGTCGAGACCCATCACAGCGGCGGGGACCATGCCGAAATTAGAAAGGGCAGAGTAGCGTCCCCCGATGCTCGGCACGCCAAAAAAAATCTTTCGGAATTTGTCGGCTTCCGCCACTTGTTGCATCTTGGAGGCCGGGTCGCTAATTGCGATGAAACGGCTGCCGACTTCCTTCTCGCCCACCTTGGCCTTTATACGTTCGAAGAAATACTGTTTGTAAATATTCGGCTCCAGCGTGCTCCCCGATTTACTGGAGACGATGCAAATCGTGCTCTTGAGATCAAGATTTGCTTCGATGGCTTTGATTTGCGCGGGATCGGTAGAGTCCAGCACGTGCAGTTCGGGAAATCCCTTGATCTTCCCAAAGGTCATGCGCAGCACTTCCGGACATAAGCTGGAGCCGCCCATGCCAAGCAGGAGCGCATGCTTGAAACGGGCCTTCTTCACATCCGTGGCAATTTTTTTCAGAACTTCAAGATGCGCGAACTGCTCGTCAACGATGGTGAGCCAGCCGAGCCAATTGCTTTCGTCCGTTCCCGTCCAGAGCGAAGCGTCCCGCTGCCAGAGGCGCGCTACTTTATTATTTCTTTTCCAGTCTTCGATGCATGCGGCAACCGCACCTGCAAGCGAACTGGGTAACTTGTAGGTCTGGCGGTTTAGGCTCACGCGGGAACACCTGCAGTCTTGCTCACAGCACCCAACAGGGTCTTGAAAGCATCCGAAAACAGCTTGACACCGTCAACCATCAGCTTGTCCGTTACTTCTTTCATGGAGAGTCCGGCCTTTGCCAGATCGGCCATGGTCTTGGCGGCGCCTTCCACGTTTTCGCCGAGGCTGGGCCGAAGCCTTCCGTGATCGCGGAAGGCGTCGAATGTCGCGGGAGGAATGGTGTCGACGGTATCGGCGCCAATCAGCTCTTCAACATAAATCACGTCGCGATATTTTGGATTCTTGGTGCTGGTGCTGGCCCACAGAAGACGCTGCGTCTGCGCGCCCTTGGCGGCCAGGGCTTTCCAACGCGGGCCGCCGAAGAGTTCCTGATACTTCTTGTAAGTGAGCCGAGCGTTGGCAATCGCCACTTTTCCCTGGAGGCTCTCGAATAGAGACCTTTGCGCCTGGTCCGTCGCGGTCTTCAGTTTTTCATCGAGTCTGCTGTCGACGAGCGTATCAATGCGGCTGACGAAAAAGCTGGCCACACTCGCGATGTGGCTGACGTCCTGACCCTTCGCGGCTCGAGCTTCGAGAGCAGAAAGGAATGCTTCTGCAACCTGCTGGTACGCGGACTGCGCGAAGAGCAGCGTGATATTGATGTTGATTCCATCTTCGAGAGCCTGTCGTATGGCCGGGAGGCCTTCGGGCGTGCCGGGGATTTTGATCATGACGTTCGGGCGGTCCACGGCCTTCCATAGGCGCCGAGCCTCGCCAAGCGAGGCCTTGGTGTCGAACCCAAGAAACGGGGAAACTTCCAGACTGACGTAACCGTCGTGCCGCTTCGTTTCCGCGTACACGGGCTTGAAGATGTCGCACGCATCCTGCACGTCGCGAATCGCGATTTTTTCAAAGATGCCGTTGGCGTCCAGCTTCTTCGCTTCAGGTGAAGTCAGAATATCGTTGTACAGATTGCTGCCGGTGATGGCTTTTTCGAAGATGGCGGGATTCGAGGTCATTCCGCGAAGCCCGTCGTTATCAATGTATTTCTTCAATCCGCCGCTGGTCAGCAGATCCCTGCGGATGTAATCCATCCAGGGCGACTGCCCACAAGCCAGCAGCCCCTTCAGCGGATTCGTCGCTCCGCTGGCCAAAAAGCCTGGAATCGTTGTTGTTGTGGTCATGCTAATTCTCCTCGCCCATCAGAAAAACCTAAGACTCTATTGTACGCCCCGAGGCGGCTGGTCTGCTCAAGACCAGAAATCCACAGATGCCTTACGTTTTTCCAAACTTTGCTTCCAGCGCTTTCACTTTACCCAAGCGCCGCACGTGCCGCTCTTCGTTTGTAAACTTCGCCCCCAGGAACGCTTTCACCAGATCTTCCGCCAGCTTCACGCCAATCACTCGCGAGCCGAGCACCAGCACGTTGATGTCATCGTGTTCCACGCCCTGGTGTGCCGAGTACGTGTCATGGCACATTCCGGCGCGAATCCCGGGCAGCTTGTTTGCCGCTACGCTTGCTCCCACGCCGCTGCCGCAAATCAGCACGCCTCGCTCCGCCTTGCCGTCCAGCACGGCGCGTCCCACCGCTTCGGCGAAGTCCGGATAGTCCGAAGGGTTTTCATTGAAGGCGCCTACGTCCAGCACTTCGTGCCCCAGTGACCGCAATAGATCACCCGTGGCCTCTTTCAACTGAAATCCAGCGTGATCCGAACCAATGACAAGTCTCATCGCCGGTCACTTTCCAAGGACTTCCTTTGCCGCCGCTATCACATTATCTGTGCTGAACCCGAATTTCTTCAGCAGGTCTTTCAACGGAGCCGACGCGCCGAAACTCCGCATGCCAATGATTTTGCCCTTCGGGCCAGTGTAACGTTCCCATCCGAATACGGAAGCCATCTCTACCGCAACGCGCGCGGCCACACTCGCCGGAAGGACGCTCTCCTTATAGGCTGCATCCTGCCGCTCAAACAATTCCCACGAGGGCATGCTCACGACTCTCGCCTTGATGCCTTCACCCTTCAGTTTCTCGTAAGCGTCCACGCAGAGCGAAACTTCGCTTCCGCTAGCCATCAAGATCACGTCCGGCTTTCCTCCCGCAGCGTCCGCCAGAACATAAGCGCCTTTCGCCACGCCTGATGCGGGGGCGTACTTCGTGCGGTCAAACGTCGGCATGGCTTGCCGCGTCAGCACCAATGTGGAAGGTCCGTGTGTGTGCTGCAAGATCACCTTGTAGGCTTCCACGACTTCATTGGCATCGCCCGGCCGCAGGATCAGCATATTGGGCATCGCTCGCAAAGACGCCAGCTGCTCGATGGGTTGGTGCGTGGGTCCATCTTCGCCCACGCCGATCGAATCGTGCGTGAAAATATAGATCGAAGGGATTTCCATCAGCGCGCCCAGCCGCATGCTGGGCCGCATATAGTCACTGAAATTGAAAAATGTGGCGCTGAAGGCGCGCAGCTTTGACAATGTCATGCCATTTACGATCGCACCCATGGCGTGTTCCCGCACGCCGAAGTGGACGTTGCGCCCGCGATACTGATTCGGATAGAACTCTCCGGCTCCGTCGAACGTTAAGTTTGTTTTGTTTGACTTGGCCAGATCCGCCGAGCCGCCGATGAGCCAGGGAATATTCTTGGCTAGCGCGTTCAGGGTCTTGCCAGACGATTCGCGTGTTGCGATACCCTTGGGATCGGCCGGGAAGCTTGGCAAATCCTTGTCCCAGCCCTCGGGCAATTGCCCACTCCACATGCGGTTCAGTTGATCGGCAAGCTGCGGAAACTCTTTCTTGTACTCCTCGAATTTCGCTTTCCAAGCCGCGCGCACTTCCGCGCCGCGCTTCCCCACGCCATTTTTGAACTGATCGTAAACGCCTTCAGGAACGAGAAACCTGGCATCTTCCGGCCAGCCGTAATTCTGCTTGACCAGCTTGACTTCCGCCTCACCCAGCGGCTCGCCATGGGCTTCGTAGGAGTCCTGCTTGTGCGGCGATCCATACCCGATATGGCTGTCCACCACGATCAGTGTGGGCCGGTCGCTCGTTTTCGAGAAGACCTCATACGCTCGGCCGAGCATGCGCAGGTCATTTGCATCGTGTACGCGCGTGACGTTCCACCCATAACCCACAAAACGCGTCATCACGTCTTCGCTAAAGGACCACTCGGCCGGACCGTCCAACGTCACGCGGTTGTTATCATAAATCCAGCAAAGGTTTGACAGTTTCAGATGGCCCGCGAGCGAAGCGGCTTCGCACGCCACGCCTTCCATCAAATCGCCATCGCCGCAAATTGCGTAGACGTTGAAATTAAGAATATCGAAGCCCGGGCGATTGAAATTTTCACTCAGCCACTTGCTGGCAATCGCCATTCCGACGCTGTTGCCGGCTCCTTGGCCCAACGGCCCGGTTGTGGTCTCAACACCAGTGGTCAAGTGTGATTCGGGATGTCCAGGAGTGCGGCTGTCAATCTGACGGAAGCGCTTGATCTCCTCCATCGGCACGGCGGCATCCTTCGTCACTTCGCCTTTGGCATTGACGGCTCGCACTCCAGCAAGATGCAGCGTGGCATAGAGCAGCATAGATGCATGGCCAGCCGACAAAACAAAGCGGTCGCGGTTCGGCCAGGTGGGGTCGGCGGGATCGTAGCGCAAGAATTTTTGCCAAAGTTCGTAGACCACGGGGGCCAGGCCCATCGGCGCTCCCGGGTGCCCGGAATTTGCCTGTTGCACCGCATCAATCGCCAGAGTTCGGATGGTATTGATGCTTAGCAGGTCAGGGTCCAGTTGACTCTTCGGCTGACTCACATTGGCTCCTGTCGCGGGCAGGAGGGCGCCCGCGGCTCAAGGTCAGATTTTAGATGCACCGCGCCACCAAACGGGTTAGGGGATTTTACGCCAAAATGAAACGACCTGCTCGTTTGGACGTGGAATTGAGGATTGACGGGAACCGGAGCAAGCATCACGTCTACAGGGTGGCCTACTTTTGACGGCTCGGTCTACTTACTCCATATTAGGTTTCCGCGTACGCGAAGTCAAAGTTGCTTCAGCTCTGAATGATCTTGTTGCGAACTGCATAGCGGACTAATTCCGTGATGGAGTGAAAGTCAAGCTTAAGCATAATGTTGGCGCGGTGAGTTTCCGCTGTCTTTACACTAATTCCCAGCAAGTCGGCGACTTCCTTATTGCTCTTACCCTCAGCGAGAAGCTGCAGTATTTCCCGCTCCCGCGGAGTCAAGCGGCTTCTTGAAGACCGACCGAACGAGGAGCCTTCCGAGCCCACTGCACTTGCGGCGGCTTCCGAGACCCGTGAGGATAAATAGGGTTTGTGGCGGCGAAGGGCATCGACGGCGGCGACCAGATTGCGATCCGCATCGTCCTTGAGAATGTAACCGTGAGCGCCAGCTTCCAAAACCTCCTGGACCAACACTTCGGAATCGTGCATGGTCAATATGAGGACTTCCGTGTGCGGAGAGACTTTGCGAATCTGGCGAGTGGCCTCGACCCCGTTCAAGAGTGGCATACCGATATCGAGCACGGCCACATCGGGCTTGAGCTGACCAGCCTTCTCGACAGCTTCTCGGCCATCGGCAGCTTCCGCACAAACTTGCCAGCCCGACTTGGATTCGAGGAGGGCGCGGAGCCCGGTCCGAACGACCTGGTGGTCATCGGCTATGAGGATACGAACCGGCATTGGAAACCTCGGTCCTCAAAGGGATGGAAACTCTCACGGTGGTCCCCGACGAACTGGATTCAATCTCAAGTTTTCCGCCAAGCTGCGTCATTCGTTCGCGCATGCCAAGAATTCCCACGCCCAAACGGGCTCCGGAGCCGTTCCCCCGCTCGATGGCTTTCTTGTCCATCCCGCAGCCTCGATCACTGACCTCGAGGTTGACGCTGGCAGAATCGCCGCGCAACTGAATCTTGGCCGTTTGTGCGCCAGAGTGCCGCTGAATGTTTGCCAAGCTTTCCTGCACGATGCGGAATAGCGCGGTCTCCGCTTCCTGTGGCAGGCGGCCAAATCCTGCCTGTACATCCAGCTCCAGCTTGATCCCGCTGCGCTCACTAAATCCCTCGGCATATTCCTTCACTGCGGAAACCAGACCCAGCTCATCCAGTAGCGGCGGATGCAACAGATAGGAAAGCGTGCGAATTTCTCGGGACATTTCAGCGAGTACCCGCCTAGCCTCAGCAAGCGAATGGCGCGAGCGTTCGTCGACAGCGGTCAAAGAACGCGTCGCTTGAGCGAGATTCAAATTCACTGCGAGGACACTTTGCGCCAGGCTGTCATGGAGTTCCCGGCCGAGGCGGCGCCGCTCTTCGTCCTGCAGTTGCAGCAAGCGCGTGGAAAGCTGATGTAGCGCCTCTTCTGCCTGTTTGCGTTCGGTGATGTTCGTAAACGTGTTGATGACTGCGGAAACGGAGCCGTCCGCCCCAAATTGCGGCACAGCGTTTCCCAATGTCCAGAGAATCTCGTTTGAGTCCTTGCGGCGCCACCCGATCACTTCACTTTGAATCGGCTCCCGCGTCTCTATTGCGCGCGGACCAGGCCGCATCGAAAACGGAATCTCGGTTCCGTCTTCGCGAACTGAGATCAAATCAAGTTGCGAAGTGTTCCTTCCCTTGGCCTCCTCGAGACTAATCCCGAACCATTGTTGTGCTACCTGATTTGCAAACTGGATTTTCGCATCCGGTCCGAGTAAGACGACACCGACGTGGAAATCTCGAACCAGAGTGCGAAAACGCTCCTCGCTGGCGCGCAGGGCATCCTCGGCTTGCTTGCGAGCGGTGATGTCTCGAACGATGACCAGGGCACAGGGCCTTCCATCCAATTCGATCAGTGTCCCGGAAAACTGAGCGATGCGGACCTCCCCGGACTTCGTCATGCAAACAAACTCCTCATCTCTGACTTCCGAGTCTTTTTGGAGTTTGGCCATAACCTCCACCCGGCGACCAGGGTCCTTCCACAAGTTCATTTCCAGAGGTGTTCGTCCAAGAGTCTCTTTGTGTGTATAACCCGTAAGTAGAGTGAAGCTGTCATTGACTTCCAGAAATTCGCCTCCGGGGATCGTGCTGATGCCAACCGCATCGGGGCTCAAACGGAACGCGGTCGAAAACATGTGCTCCGACCGCAGTAGCGCTTGCTCGGCCTTGAGAATATCGTCCGCAAGCCGGCGCTGCCTTTCATTCGTTAGGATGAGACGCGTGGCAGAAAGCATGAAGGAGGCAGTGATAGCTATCCAAGCGATGGTCATTTGCTCCACGGCGATGCGGCGGCCCATGAAAAGGACCAACAAAGGCACGAGAATCGGCAACGCCTGAGAGACGATGATGGTACGAAATCGGGAGCTAACTATGGGGGATACGGATTCCTCTTCGCGGTTCCAAGTAGCGGCGATGACAGTCGCAAGCAAGAAGGGCGCGCACCAGATGACGTCAGTCCAAACCGCACCGGCCCGGGACGTGTACGGAGCAAGAAGAAAGACAACCTCAGAGGCTCCGGCCACGAGGAAAATACCGGTCATCCTGCCGAAGAAGGCCCGAATGGTATCCTTGGAGGCCGTCACGGCACTAATCAAGAAACCTGAGGCAAGCGCCGCGTCGCGAATGAATTGCAGGTGACTGATCTTGAGAACCATCTGGGGCCCTTCCGCCTCCCAGCGAGAGGGGATATAGAAAAAATAAAGGTAGGCGGTGAGGGCCACGACTCCAATCTGGGCGAAGTCCAACACCTGCTGCCAATCGATTGCTCCCGACTCTTTTTCAGGGCGAGGAAGCAACATCATGACCGCAGGAGTCACCCAGAGGAGGAAAAGGATGTCAGAGGGCCAGGGAGTCAATGATGATGCGTGAGCGAAACACTGATAATAGGTCTCCAGTGCTTGCGCGGCAAAGGCCAGGAAGAACGCCGCGGCCAGAAGCATCCAAAGTTGGCGCAAGTAGGCCGAGGATCGCCTGGCTACATAAACCGAACAGAAGACGGCCCAGAGGATGATCGCGGCCTGCAGGAGATCCGAGAGCAGGAGACTCGTCGCAGGCTGGCGAATTTCTTCGACAACAAAGAAAAGGACACCAGTCAGGAAACCGGCGGCGGCGAGGGCGAGCCAGGAGAACTTGCTAGACGGACGCAAAGGGAACCCCACGAACTAACTTCAGTCTATGTCGAGTCAACCTTGTATACAATCGCAGCGTATGCGTTTGACGCTATTAGGAAGCACTCCGAGCTCAGAATGCAGGTCATGTAGCAGAGAACTACCTTTGGCCGGCGCGCGATCATGTTTGACTTGTTCGCTCGATGATCCTGCCTCAACATAAACTGGAAGGTGGACGAAAACAGGTCTACCACATGAAGGCCATTCTTGAAATCCAGGATCTCCATGTTTCGTATCGCTCCAGCGGAAGCGGACTGTGCCCGGCCTTGACTGGTGTCAGTTTTGGCCTCATGCCGGGCGAGATCATGGGCGTCCTCGGCGAATCCGGATCCGGAAAGAGTACTCTTGCGGGATCGCTGGTGCGGCTTCTTCCCGCCAACGCACGCATTACTCGCGGGGCCGTCCAGTTTGAGGGGACGGATCTCCTGAGGGCAAATGCCGATGAACTTCGGCAAATCCGCAGCCGGCGCATTTCGCTCATTTTCCAGGAGCCGTCACTTGCTCTCCATCCAACCATGCGCGTTGGCGAACAGGTTCGTCAGGTATTGGCCGCTCACGATTCCTTAGGAAAAAGTGCGCTGAATGAACAGACGCGCCAAGTTTTCGACCAGGTTTTTCCTGAAGAAGCAGACCGCATTTCGCACTCATATCCTCATCAGCTCAGTGGAGGGCAACGGCAACGGGTGCTGATTGCCCAAGCGATTGCCTGCGGCCCTTCCGTAGTGATTGCCGACGAGCCGACGGCCTCGCTCGACCCCACAACGCAAATGGAAATCCTGGGAGTATTTCGAAATCTGAGAGAAAAACTGGGTCTCGCGATGATCTTCATCACACACAATCCAGCTCTGCTCTGTGGCTTTGCCGATCGTGTGCTTGTTCTTTACGCCGGGAAGGTCGCTGAATGCGGTCCGGCGGAGACGGTGCTCGCGTCGCCCCGCCATCCCTATACAAAGGCTCTGTTTCACTCCATCCCTACAGTTTTCGACAGGCCCGAAAATACACGAAAGACGAAACTGCCCGCAATACTTGGCGACTCCGCACGCTCATTACCCATCCGAGGTTGTCCTTTTGAACCGAGATGCGCGGGGAAAATGGACATTTGCAAGGAGCGTGAGCCCGCAGCGGTGAACTTGAGTGCGTCTCACACGGTTTCCTGTTTCAAGTATGAAAGTTGAAGCGACCATCGGCAAAAACATGCAACCACTCCTGAGAGTCGAAAACCTGGTGAAGCGTTATGCGAAGCGGAGTCTTGCTGGCACTCCGGAGGAGTTCCTTGCCTTGGATGGAGTGTCCTTCACAGTTTTTCCAGGGACGACTCTTGCAGTAGTCGGGGAATCGGGGTCGGGCAAAAGCACTCTTGCCGCTTGTCTAGCCTGTCTTGAATCCCCTACGGCAGGAAGTATTTGGTTTGAGGGAAGAGAGATTGCCAAACTTGAGGAACGCGCGAGCCGGCAAATTCGCCCGCAAATTCAGGTCATATTTCAGGATCCCGCAAGCTCTTTGAACCCAAGATGGAGGGTGATGGAGGTACTTGCTGAGCCGTTGATTCTGCAGCGCAAATTCACACGCGAAGAAATAGACCGGCGCATCTCTTCGTTGCTCGAACGAGTTGGTCTTTCTCCAGACATTGTGGAACGCTCTCCGACGGAGTTGAGCGGCGGCCAGCGTCAGAGGCTGGCCATCGCTCGTGCATTGGCACTCGAACCCAAGCTTCTGATTCTGGATGAGGCGCTTTCGGCTCTTGACTGTTCCGTGCAGGCGCAAATAGCAAACCTCTTGGTGGAGTTGCAAGGCTCTCTGGGAATGACGTATCTGTTCATTACGCATGACCTGGCCATGGCAGCTCACCTTGCTGACGAGATCGCCGTCATGGACCGTGGCAGGATCGTTGAGCAGGGACGGGCACAAAAAATCTTGAAACAGCCAGAGCAGGAAACCACCCGTCAACTGCTGGCAGCCGTGCCTAGACTCACTCTCGCTCCGCCGTTGTTGGAGCAATGATGCGCTACTTGCTGCGCCGGCTCGGTCACGCCTTGCTCTTATTGGCTGGAGTGTCTGTTCTTACGTTTCTCTTCACGGCCTTGGCTCCCGGAACGTACTTCGACGAAATGCGTATGAACCCGCAGATTGCGCCGGAGACAATAGCAGCGTTGCGTGCTCAATACGGTCTCGACAAACCGCTTCCTCTTCGATATGTATCCTGGTTAAGTTCCTTAGTTCACGGAGAGATGGGATTTTCTTTCGCTTACAACAGTCCCGTAGCGCCACTTCTGCTGGTGCGCGCGGGGAACACGCTGCTCCTGACAATCACATCCACGCTGCTTGCTTGGGCGATCGCTCTACCACTCGGGACATGGAGCGCGGAACGTATGGGGCGAGTGCCGGACCGCTTGCTCTCTTGGGGAACCGCGATGCTCTTGGTAATCCCCGACCTGGCGCTTGCTCTTGGACTCTTGGTGCTTGCTGTACGAAGCGGATGGTTTCCGACGGGAGGAATGGCGTCTGTCGGTTTTGAAACTCTCTCGCCCTTCAATAAACTGCGCGATGTGGCCTTGCACATGATTTTGCCCGTCACGGCCCTCGTGCTTTCAACTCTGCCGTTGCTCTTTCGTCATGTTCGTGCAGCCATTGCGGACATTCTCGACGCCCCGTTTCTTCTCGCCGCATTGGGGCATGGGATCCCGAAACGCACGCTTCTATATCGCTACGCGCTTCCGGCCGCGGCGAATCCTCTTATATCTCTGTTTGGTTTTAGCATCGGTATGTTGTTGAGCGGATCGCTGCTCATTGAAGTTGTGATGAGCTGGCCGGGCCTGGGCCCGCTATTGTTGGAGGCCATTCTGGCGCGCGATCTATACGTAGTTATCGGAGGTATCCTTTTCTCGACATTTTTCCTGGTCGGAGGAAATTTGTTCGCCGATTTACTTCTTTATTGGGCGGATCCCCGAATCCGGACAGAGAGCAACGCACAATGAAGATGCAGCGCGCTCTTACGAGATGGCTTCTTGCCCTTGGCGCGCTCCATGGGACTGTGGTCTGTGCGGGTTTCTTTGCTCCGTATGATCCAGCGGTGCAAGATCGCAAGTACCCGTATCTGCCGCCCATGCGGGTTCATCTTGTGGATGCCCAAGGCCATCTCCACGCCCGGCCTTTTGTCTATCCGCCGAAATTGCGTGTAGGCTCGTTCGACCAATATGAGGAAGACATAACGGATCCTCGGCCCGTAAAATTTCTTCCAAGTGGAGACTACTACCGCTTGTTCGGATTCTTGTCGTGCCGAAGGCACCTTTTCGGCGCCGAGAACGCGCGAATCTACCTTCTCGGCACAGATGCTTATGGCCGCGACCAGCTTTCGAGGCTACTATTCGGTGGGCAGGTGTCTCTGGTCGCAGGCCTGCTGGGCGCGGGAATCACGTTGTTCATTGGCTTGTGCATTGGCGCCGTAGCGGGGTACTTCGGCGGTTGGAGAGATACTCTGCTCATGCGCCTAGCCGAACTCTTCATGGCGTTGCCTTGGCTGTACCTCCTCTTCGCAATACGCGCTTTCCTGCCGCTGGCGGTAAGCCCGCTCAAAGCTTTCTTCCTGATCATCGTTGTAATCGGAACTGTGGGCTGGGCACGGCCGGCCCGGCTCGTTCGTGGCGTGGTACTCAGCGCCAAGGAACGCGACTTTGTCCGCGCCGCTCGGGGCTTCGGAGCAACCAACGGATACTTGCTCCGGCGCCACATTCTGCCCGAAACTTCCAGTGTGCTTTTGACACAGGCGGCCATTTTGATACCACAATACGTGCTGGCGGAGATGACGCTGTCGTTTCTCGGCTTGGGCGTACCTGAGCCCGTGCCGAGCTGGGGCAACCTGCTCTCAAGCCTGCAGCAATACAGTGTTTTGATTTCTCATTGGTGGATGTATTTGCCCGCGGTGGCAATAGTGCCGTTCTTCCTAGGATACCTGGGGCTGGCGAGTTCGTTGCACGAGCGAGGCGCAGCGTACAAGATAGAATCGAGAATTCTGGGGAACCTAACGTGAAGAAACCGACGGCAAATTTCAAACGCTGCTGGATCCTCTCGACGCTGCTCCTTTCAGCTTTCACGTTTATTGGCCGTCGAGCTATTGCTTCTCCTCCGGAGAAAACTACAGAAAAAGAAGAATTACTCGTGCTCCCGGGGGAAGTGGGCCGGCGGGGAGAGCGCCTCGTCGTATCGCTCCGCGGCGAACCGAAAACCTTGAATCCGCTCATCTCGGTGGATACTCCGTCGCGCGAAGTGATTGGCACCATGCAAGCGGACTTGGTGCACATCAACCGCGCAACGCAATTGACGGAACCCGCCCTCGCAAAATCCTGGAAAATTTCGCCGGACGGATTGCGATACACGCTGGTGCTGAGGCGCGGCCTGAAGTTTTCTGACGGATATCCAATGGATGCCGACGATGTGCTCTTCACGTTCCGCTTGTATCTAGACGAAAAAGTACACGCGCCGCAACGCGATCTTCTGATTTTTGATGGCCAGCCTATTTCGCTGCAAAAGGTGGACTCACACACTATTGTCTTTCAGCTACCGAAGCCCTATGGGGTGATGGAAAGGATGTTTGATGGATGGGCGATCTTACCGCGGCATTTGCTCGAAAAGCCTTACGAGGAAGGGAAGATTGCTCAAGTCGGAGCGCTGACGACGCCGCCCAATCAGTGGGCGGGTCTCGGCCCTTTTCGTTTGAAGGAATATGTTGCTGGACAACGATTGGTACTGGAGCGCAATCCGCATTATTGGAAGACAGACGCGAAAGGGAACCGGCTGCCCTATCTTGACGAACTAGTGTTTCTCTTTGTTCCCAGCGCGGATGCGCAGGTTTTGCGGTTTCAGTCCGGGGAGACCGGTGTGATCAGCCGATTGGGCGCGGAGAATTTTTCGGTGTTGTCCAGGGGCCAAAAAGACTACGCGATGGTGGATGCCGGGCCAGGCCTCGAATACAACTTTCTCTTCTTCAATCTCAATGATCTTGGCGAAAAGGCACCGCCGGAGATGATCCAAAAACAAAAATGGTTCCGGGACCTGAAGTTCCGGCAAGCCGTTTCCTCAGCCGTGGACCGCGAAGCCATCGTGCGTCTGGTTTATCAGGGACGTGGCGCCGCTTTGTGGGGTTTGGTTACGCCCGGGAACCGCCGCTGGGCGGATGAGAAACTGCCGCATCCCCCGCGTTCGCTTGAAAAGGCACGCGAGCTTCTGAAGGAAGCGGGCTTTTCCTGGGGTGTGCCGGGGAATGGCGATTCCTGGCTTCAGGACTCCGACGGCAAGCCCGTGGAATTCTCCATCATCGCCCAATCGTCGAGCTCCGAACGTTCCAAAATCGCGGCCTTGATCCAAGACGATTTGAAGCAACTTGGGATGCGCGTACAAGTTGTGCCGCTCGAGTCTCGCTCGCTGCTCGATCGCGTCACGCAGACGAAACAGTACGACGCCTGCGTGCTGGGAGCTGCGAGCTACGACGCAGACCCGAATTCCGATATCAACGTTTGGCTGTCGAGCGGTGGACTGCATCTTTGGAATCCCTCGCAGGCCCGTCCCGCCACGCCTTGGGAGGCGGAGATCGATCGTTTGATCAACGAGCAAATGTACGCGAGTACCTTCGAACAGCGGAAGAAACTCTATGACCGTGCGCAGGAGGTTCTCGCTGAAAATCAGCCAATGATATTTCTGGTGAGCCCGAATATTCTTGCAGGCGCCAAGAACACCATCGGCAATTTCCATCCCGCCGTTCTGGAGCCCTATGTGTTCTGGAACGTGGAGCAGCTCTATCTCAAGAATGGGACGGAGAATGCCACTCGATGAGTCCGTCGTTGACCAAGGCCAAGAAGCCGCCGGCCGCGTGGAATGACACACGCCTGGTTAAGGCGTGTCTTGCGGGCGATGAAGAAGCGTGGTCGGTGCTCATCGATAAGTACAAGGCGCTAATTTATTCGATTCCTGTGAAATACGGATTGTCCCGGCAGGAAGCGGCTGATGTTTTTCAGGCGACCTGTACGGAACTTCTTGTGCGCCTGCCCGAATTGCGCGAACCGCGTGCGTTGCCCAAGTGGCTGATGCAAGTGGCGCACCACGAGTGCTACCGTTGGAAACGGCACAACCAGCGTGTGGTTAGCCGCGACGGGGAGGAGGATCTTCCGGAGCCGGCAACGCCCGCAATCGCCGAAAACCTCGTTCAGCAAACGCAGGAAGAGCAGATGCTGCGGGAAGCTATGGCGATGCTGACACCGCAATGCCGTCGCCTGGTGGAGCTGCTGTTCTTTGAAACTCCATCGCGGCCATACACGGAAGTTGCGGCGGAACTTGGCCTTGCCGTCGGCTCCATCGGATTTACACGGCAGAAATGCCTTGAGCGACTGCGCGGGCAACTCGAACAACTGGGTTTTGGCTGATGCCCGCAACTCAAAAGAAAAACTCAACGGACTCCTTGATCGCCAAACTGGGGCAGTTATCAAGCGAACCGGCCCGCCGCAAGTTTCTTGGTCAACACAAGGCCTTGCTCCGTCAGAATATTGTCGAGCGCCTCGCCCAATTGGTCGTTGAGAAAGTCCGCGTAAGCAGGCAAGAAGCGTTTCACCTGGCAGAAGCTGCCCTGCTTATCGCGAAACGCCTGCGTCGCAAAGAGGCCTTGGCGCTTGGCTTGCGCGCGAAGGCAAACGCTCTTTGTTATTCCTCTGGCGAAAATCGCGCCGCCATCGACCACAATCAGCAAGCTGTCCGGCTTTATGAATCGCTGGGTAATTGGAACGAAGCCGCGCGAACTTTGAGCACTTCTATCCAGCCGATGATCCTGGCGGGCGAGTACGACCAGGCATTTCAGGCCGCGGAGCGTGCTAAGGAGATATTTACTCGTCTGAACGACTCCTGGCGCCTGGCCCGTTTGGAAATCAACGTCGGCAACATCTATCACCGTCAGGATCGCTTTGAAGAATCGATCGCTCACTATGAGCGCGCCTATGCGGGCCTGCTGCCGTACAAAGACACGGAAGGAATCGCCGTCGTTCTCAGCAACATGGCCGTCTGCCTGATTAGCCTCAACGATTTTCCGCGTGCCCTGGAGGCCTATCGTGGGGCGCGTTCCTTCTGCGAACAGAACAACATGCCACTTCTCGTGGCACAGGCGGATTACAACATTGCCTATCTCTATTATCTGCGCGGTGAGTACAGCCGCGCCATTGAGGCGCTCTATGCCGCTCGCCGCGCTTGCGAAGCGACCGGCGACGCTTATCACTTTGCGTTATGCCATTTAGACCTTTCCGACATTTATCTTGAACTGAACCTCAGCGAAGAAGCCCGTGAAATGGCGCATGAAGGATTCCTCCGATTCGAAAAGCTTGGCATGGGCTACGAGGCAGCGAAAACACTTGCCAATGAAGCGACGGCCTTTGGCCAGCAGGGAAAGACGGTCCAGGCACTGGAGCGGTTCTCAAAAGCGCGAGAAATGTTTGGACGCGAAAAAAACCTTGTTTGGCCCTGGCTCATCGACTTGTACCAGGCCTTATTACTCTTTCATGAAGGCCGCTATTTTGAAGCTCGGCGTCTTTGCCTAGCAGCCTCCGCTTTCTTCGATCAATCAGCGCTCGCTGGGAAAGCTGTGCTTGCCCACCTGCTTTTGGCGCGCATCGCCCTGCAAGTGGGAGATTCTGCCGGAGCAGAAAAGGAGACGGCCGAATCCCTGGCACGGCTGGAATGCCTCCAGACGCCGGTGCTTGCTTATCAAGCTCACTTGCTTGAAGGGCAAATCGCTCAGGCTCGCAACCATCGCCAAACAGCGCGCCAAGCCTACTTGGAGGCCAAAAGAGCGCTGGAGACTTTGCGCAGCCGATTGCAAGGCGAAGAGCTGAAAATCTCCTTTGTCAAAAACAGGATGGAAGTCTACGAAGCGCTCGTTGATCTATTCGTTTCGGGAGACGGAACAGACATCTCCGCCGAAGAAGCGTTTGGCTGCATGGAAGCTGCAAAATCACGAAGCATGATCGAAATGATATTCCAGAGCGGGCAGAGTCTTCCGTTGGGAGACACGGGGCAGAGCGATCTTGTCCGCAGAATCAGGGACCTGCGCGAAGAGCTCAACTGGTATTACCACCGCATCGAGCTTGAGCAACTGCGTCCCGAAGAAAAATCCCACGAAAGAATCGAGGGCCTGCAGGAAAAAGTTCAATCGCACGAGAAAGAATTATTGCGGACTCTCCGCGAGCTCCCGGCGCATGAGCGGGAAAACGCCACGCTGGAAGCTCCCGCGGATTTTTCTCTTGCAAAGCTGCAAGCTCATCTTTCGCAGGATGCAACCCTCGTTGAGTATTTTGTGGCTGGCGATCGCCTCGTTGCCGCCGTTATCACGCGCGAGAACATCCATATTCAACCTGTGACGGTGCTCTCCCGAGCCGCTCACTTTCTGCAGTTGCTTCGCTTTCAACTCTCCAAGTTTCGCATGGGCAGCGAATACGTCCGGCGCTTTGAAGAGCCTCTCTTGCGCGCCACCCATAGCCACCTGGAATCTCTCTATGACGAACTTGTTGCGCCTCTGCGCCCCTATTTCCAAGGAAAGCACCTCATTTTCGTGCCCCACGGCCCTCTTCATTTCCTGCCATTCCACGCCCTGCGAAATGGAGAAGAGTATCTCTGTGATGCTTTCACGGTTTCCTACGCTCCCAGCGCGACGGTTTTCTCCTGGTGCCAGGAAAAGTCGGCGAGCGCGAGCGAGAATTCCCTAATTTTTGGAATCGCCGACGAGCGAGCACCCCAAATCTTGCAGGAAGCCCAATCCGTAGCGTCGCTCCTTCCCAAAGCTTCGCTCCACGTGGGAGACCGTGCAACCTCTTCGGTTCTTCGCAAACAAGGTCCTCAGAGTGGCTTGCTTCATGTCGCCACTCACGGCGTCTACCGTCAGGACAACCCGATGTTTTCGGGGATTCGGTTGGGCGATGGCTATTTGAATTTGTATGACCTTTACCAGATGCGGTTGGATGCCAGGCTGGTGACGCTGAGCGGTTGCGCCACGGGAATGAATTTCGTCGCGGCAGGTGATGAATTGCTTGGACTTCAGCGAGGTTTATTCTGTGCCGGAGCTACCACGTTGCTTTTATCCTTGTGGGACGTGCATGATCAAAGTACCGCGCGCTTGATGCAGCATTTCTATCGGGACTATATTCGAACTGGCAACATGGCAGGTGCGCTCCAGCACGCCATGCAAGAACTTCGTCGCCAAAATCCCCACCCCTACTTCTGGGCGCCTTTCGTTCTAGTCGGCAAACTCGCTGATTCTGCATGACTTACCTGATCTTCCAGGCTCTTATATTTCCTGGGCTTTTGCCTTCCCTTATGCCGCGAGGGTGTTTACATCGTCCCTTCTACTGGGGAGTGTTGGGGCGCAGAAAGGAATCTGGGGGGAAGAAATGGAACATTTCACGACGGAGAATTGGATCGATTTTGTAAATCAAGCTGTTGACGCCAGCAAGAAAAGCTTGATGGAGCAACACTTGAAGCAGGGCTGCAAACGCTGTACGGAGACAGTTTCCCTGTGGCAAAGAGTCCGGCAATCCGCAGCCTCGGAAGCGGGTTATCGGCCTCCGGAGGAGGCGGTCAGAGTCGCCAAGGCAACCTTTGCAGGAACGGAGTTGGCGGATCAAAGAAAGGGAGCCGGCAGCCGCATCAAGGTTCTCTTCGACAGTTTTCTCCAACCGGTATTCGAAGGAGCTCGATCCGCAGGTGCTGGGACAAGGCAGATGCTCTATCGCGCGGACCCATTTCAGATCGACGTTCAAGTGGAAGCCAAGCCCGGTGGGAACCGCATCGTGGTCACCGGCCAGCTTCTCGACATGACCGATCCTGGAGTTGTCGGTCGCGACGCCCGCATCGTTCTTTCGAACATGCGGGGACATGTCGTGCACGCCATCACCAATCAGTTTGGCGAGTTCAGTGGGGAGATTGAGAACAGTGGAGATCTGCAGATGACGTTCTCAAGCGGCGATGGCCTCCCCATCGTGATTTCGCTCCGGGATGCGCTTGGCAATTTGGAGGGGGGCAAGCGATGAGCGGCAACCAATCTGTGCAGTTGCCCGGCATCGCAGCCTTGGTACGAAAGTACCAAGACCGCTGGCAATTGTGTTTAGACGGGAAGACACACTCGTACTATTGGCTCGAAAAATCTGTCCCATGAAACTGAGAGGGCCGGTCTTCGCGCCAAGTTAACGAGCAATTTGTTCCAGGAGAGCCCATAAGGCTTCAACTATGAAACGTATCCTCCTTGTCGTCGCGATGATCGTCCTCATGCTCGGTGCTGCAAAACCCGCTGCAGCGCAAAACCGTTACATCGTGCGCACCACAGGCGGCCTGTCCTCTGTCCTGAATCTGTGCAATCTCCTCGGATGTCAAGTGCGAGGTGGCTTGGATGGCTCGGTCGGCCAGAACTTTCTAGTAACTTCTTCGAATAATCTACTCGCAAACATTGTGAACGGTGGCCTGACGCTCGTTGAATCCCTGCTCGGTATCGTGAGCGTGGAGGCCGATCGCATTCTGCCCATCCCTCAACCATCACTCGGCAGCATTCCCTCCGGTCTGTACGACACCGCCCCGGTGAATTACTACGGAGCTGTCGTTTCGCACGGCTATGCCACGCAGCCCGCGGCCCAAATCATCAGGCTTCAGGATGCTCAAAACGGTTTTCGTATCGGTGGCACCGGTATAGTAGCGGTGATTGACACGGGCGTAGACGTCAATCATCCCGTCCTCTACTCTGTTCTTCTTCCGGGATATGACTTTACACGCAATCAGCCGGGCGCTTCGGAATGGCTCGATGTGTCCGGTTATCAAAACGGCTACGTCGACACGCAGACTCAGCAGCCCGGTTACGTGCAACAGTCCACGGCGGCCGTTCTCGACCAGTCTACCGCCGCAGTGCTCGATGGCGGACCGTACACCGCATTTGGCCACGGCACCATGACAACTGGCCTTGTCCACTTGGTGGCACCCAATGCCCGAATCCTTCCGCTAAAGGCCTTTTCCTCTAATGGTGTTGGCTACCTGTCGAATATCGTGGCCGCTCTCTACTACGCCGTTCAGCACCATGCCAACGTCGTGAACATGAGCTTCGATCTCGCCTCTTCTTCGCCGTCGCTGACTCAGGCGGCCGCCTACGCCAATAAAGCGGGCGTCGTTCTCGTCGCTGCCGCGGGGAACGAAAGCACCAGCTCGCCGGTCTATCCGGCGGCGCTGAACAACTACGTTGTTGGGATTGCCTCGACGACGAACTGGGACAGCCGTTCATCCTTCTCGAACTACGGCGTAACCGACGTTTGGATCGCCGCGCCCGGAGAGAACGTCATCAGCACTTTTCCTGGCGGCACTTACGCTAGTGCCTCTGGCACCTCGTTCAGCTCTCCCATCACCGCCGGTACAGTCGCTCTGATGCTCAGCGCAAAGTCGTCGTCCTTAAATCAGAGCCAGGCAGCCAGCGCGCTGTCCCATGCGATCAAGCTCACTCCGGACCTCAATCGCGGGCGCCTGGATGCATACCAGGCAGTCTCTGCTTGGGTAAATAGTTCCGGCTCAACTTCTGGTGGTTCTGGCTCCTGCTTCTTGTTCTGCTGGTAGCTGCAATGTCCTCTATTAACCAGATTCCGGCGCCCACGGAGAGTTTCCCTTCCCTTGGGGCGCCTGAATCTCTCCGCATCAAACAACTCGAAGAGCAAGTTGCCGCGCTTCGCAATTCGGTCATCTGCGCGTTCAATCAGCTCCTCGACTTGAAGGATCTTAACACCGGCGTCCACAGCACCCGGCTCGCGGAATGGGGTATGCGCGTCGGACAGGAACTGGGCCTGGAAGAAGCCGACCTTCAGAATCTCGAGGTTGCCGCGCTCCTGCATGACATCGGCAAGGTAGGCATCCCGGATTCCATCCTCCGCAAGCCCGAGCGCCTCGATGCGGAGGAATACGCGCTCATGAAAAAACACTGCGAGTACGGTTGGGCTGTGCTCCGCATGCTCCCGGGTTTCGAGCGCGCCGCTCTTGATGTCCTGCATCATCACGAGTCTTTCGATGGAAAGGGATACCCAGCCGGGCTCAAGGGCCCTGAAATTCCCATTGTGTCGCGCATCGTCTGCGTCATCGACGCATTCGATGCCATGGTTTCTTCTCGTCCTTATCGAAAAGGCCTGCCCTTCGGGGAAGCTGTGCGCCGGCTCAATGAGGCCAGTGGCACTCAGTTTGACTCCGTTGTCGTCCGGTCCTTCCTTTCCTTCGCCGAAGCACAAATTTCCACCGTCTTTGCCGCCGCTGGGACTTCCGTCTCTTCCGCTCTCTAAGCCCTTTAATCTCCGCACGATTCCGCCGCAAACGCAACACGGTTACAATCCGGTGCGCTGGCAACGGGCGGCCGTCGGCACGTGCTGCGATGTTGCAGTAACTGCTTGTCTTCGTTAGATTTGTAGTGCCGATGCCCGGGTGGCGGAATGGCAGACGCTGAGGACTTAAAATCCTCCGGGGATTTTTCCTCATGTGGGTTCGACTC
>DASQYT010000018.1:0-6676 GCA_035639075.1 Candidatus Elarobacter sp. | reverse complement strand
TCGAATCGTTTCCATTTCACTGACAAAACATAGGTAGGCTCCGGGTTCGCTCAGCCTGAACAAGAGCTTGTTCGTAACTCGTACGTCGCTTTTGCGCTATGCTGTGCGCGCGGCATTTGGGAAAAAGGAAGCGATGCGAATGGACTATATCTGGACTCCTTGGCGCTACCAGTACATGAAGGAGGCGGCAAGTGGAAACCAGCCGAAGTGCATTTTTTGCGATGCCGTGGCGCGCAACAATGACGCGGAAACTCTTATCGTTCATCGCGGCGAAAAAGCGTTCGTCATCCTGAACCGCTTCCCCTATACCTCCGGCCACGTAATGATCGTGCCGTACGCACACGTTGCGGAATTGAATTTGTGCCAAGCGGGAACACTGAACGAAATGATGCAGCTCTCCCAGCGTGTGGAAACGGCTTTGCGCGCGAATTACAAGCCCGACGGGATGAATCTGGGAATGAACTTGGGCCGCGCCGCCGGTGCAGGCGTGGTTGGGCATTTGCATCTGCACATGTTGCCGCGCTGGATTGGCGATTCGAATTTCATGACCGTCACCGGCGAAACCCGCGTCCACCCGGAAGATTTGAAAACCACCTACGAACGCCTCTCCAAGGCGCTTGCCTGATTCGCGAAGCCTGCTTTGCCGCGATAGAATACACAATTCAAAAGTTTGCACCGACGGGAGCAACAACGGTGGATCTGGAACTGACAGAAGAACAGAAGCTGCTGCAGAAGAGCGTGCGCGAGTTCGCAGAATCGGAAGTCCGGCCGCTGGCAAAGGAACTCGACGAAACCGGGCGCTTCCCGCGCGAACTTTTCAAGAAAGCGGCGGAACTCGGCCTCACCGGAGTTCCCTTCCCGGAGTCGGAAGGCGGCGCGGGTTTCGACCACATTGCTTACACCATCGTCATAGAAGAAATTTCGCGCTGCTGCGCCTCGACGGGCGTGATCCTCTCCGTGCAGAATTCGCTCTACTGCGATCCGATTCACCGCTACGGGACTGACGAACAGAAGAAAAAGTTCCTCCTGCCCTACGCCCGCGGCGAAAAGATCGGCTGCTACGCGCTCACCGAGCCGCAAGCCGGTTCGAACGCCGCCGCATTGCAAACGAAAGCCATCAAGAACGGCGACGTTTACGTCCTTAACGGCACGAAGGCCTGGATCACCAATGGCGGCGCGGCGGACGCAGCAATCGTTTACGTAAATACGGACCCGGCCAAAGGCGAAAAAGGAATCACCGCCTTGATCGTCGAAAAAGGCAGGCCGGGATTCAAAGTCGGCAAGGAAGAAAAAAAACTAGGCATCAACGCGACAGCTTGCAGCGAGCTGGTCTTCACCGATTGCGCCGTCCCCGTCGCGAATCGCATCGGCAACGAAGGAGAAGGCTACAAAGTGGCGCTCTCGACGCTCGACGGCGGGCGCATCGGCATCGCCGCGCAAGCCACCGGCATTGCACAAGGCGCGTTCGAAGCGGCGCTGAAATATTCCCAGGAGCGCATGGCCTTTGGCCACCCCATTTCACAATTCCAAGCCATCCAGTTCATGCTCGCGGACATGTCCACGGAAATTGACGCCGCGCGTTTGCTCATTCGAAAGGCGGCCTGGAAGCAGGATACCGGCGCTCGTTTCAGCATGGATGCCGCCATCGCCAAACTTTTCGCCAGCGAAATGGCCACGCGCGTCACGCACAAGGCCATCCAGATTCATGGCGGCAACGGCTACAGCCGCGAGTATCCCGTCGAGCGCAACTACCGCGACGCCCGCATCACCGAAATTTACGAAGGCACCAGCGAAATCCAGCGCCTGGTCATCTCCTCCTGGGTTCTTAAGTCTTAACAATGGACAATTCGACCACCAGCGATGCTATATGGGCCCCGTTCAAAAAGAATTCACATGAGCCTTCATATTCCTGACTGGAAGCGAGCGGCATTTGCCGGGATTGTTTTGACTGGTCTTGCGACAGCAGTGGTGTTTGGGATTAACCCCGGAGGATTCGAGGGACAGGGTAGTTGGTTTTTGGTGCTGCTCCCCGCGGCGCTCGTAGCATATCCGCTCTTGGATTACTTTCACCGAGTAGCGCCTCATGCAGAGACAGCGGCGTTTTGGGTGTTATTAATTGGCTTCAACTTCCTTTGGTATTGGGGACTCAGCTACGTCACGATTAGATTTGGCGCTTCCTCGAGGACTAAGCTCCGTGCGAGGCGTGAACCCCGGCCCCGAGCTACCTCATAAGCGATTTTCAGTCATAGTATGCTGAATGCGTGCTGGAACTCGATTGCGGACTCGAATTTGACGGTGCGCACGCGGAAGAGCGTTTCTTCCCTGCCCTCCCGCCGAAGGCCGCCGTTTGCCTAATCGAACCGCGCGAAGAAACTGCCGAGCCGTTCTTGATTCGTACGCAGAATTTGCAGCGGCGTCTGCAACGTCTTTTAGGTCCGGTCGATCCCGCCAGCAAACGGCTGAATCTGAGCGATTTCGCGCGCGGCATTCGCTACCGGGCAACGGGCTCGCCGTTCGAACAAACTCTCGCCTACTACCAGCACGCCAAGCAACTCTTTCCCAAACGCTATCGTGACTTGATGCGCTTGCGCCCCGCTGCAGTCCTCAAAGTGAATTTGCGTAATGCCTATCCGCGCTGCTATGTGACTCGCCGCATTCCCGTCGACGAGAGCGGCGCGCCCGCGGGAGGCGCGTATTACGGTCCATTCGCATCGCGGCGCTCCGCGCAAGCATTCGCCGAACGGATTCTCGATTTATTCAAAGTGCGCCGCTGCCAAATTAAAATCCGCCGCGATCCCACTTTTCCCGGTTGCCTCTACTCCGAAATGAAAATGTGTCTCGCACCCTGCTTTGCCGGCTGCTCGAAAGAAGAATATGACGTTGAAGTGCAGCGGCTCGTACACTTCCTGGAAACAAGCGGCGGCTCTCTCCGCTCTACGATCGAGGAAGATCGCGAAAAAGCCAGCGAGCAATTGGACTTCGAACGCGCCGCCGCCTTGCACAAAAAGGTCGAGAAGCTCGACGAGGTCTTGCGCGGAAGGCCGGAACTCACTCGGCGCATTCAGGATCTCGACGCCGTGATTCTGCAACGCGCCGCGGAGGAACAAACGATTGGCGTTTTTCGCGTGCAAAGTGGAAGGCTGGCGGAACCGTTTTTTCTGCGCTTCGCGGAGATCGCCAGCCAGCCGCGTTCCGCGGAACATATCTTTCGCGAGCAATTCGACTCAAACTCTACAGCAGCAGACGGCGACTTAGGCGAACATCTCTGGCTTGTGGCTCGCTGGTTCTACAGCAATCCGCGCGAAGGCGAGATTTTCTTCCGCGAAAAGGACTGGCCCTATCGTAGGATTCTTCGGGCGTGCTCGCGGCTGCTCGCGCCGAAGGCCAACGAAGCGGAAACGAATCCAGCGCCCGGACCAGCGCCATCGCCTGAAGGAGCGTCATGAGCAAATCCGCCACCAAAGAAGGAACGACACGTTACGCGCAGAAGTTTGCGGGCCACGCCGCCGAGGGCCATTTTCGAGAGACTCACCGGCTGGTCCTCTCTTCCGTCGGAATCGGCACCTACCTCGGACAGCCGGACGCAAAAACCGATGAGGGCTATACCGCAGCGGCCGTCGCGGCGGTCGAGAGCGGCATCAACGTGATCGACGCCGCCATTAACTACCGGTTGCAGCGCAGCGAGCGCAGTATCGGCGCGGCCATCCGGCAGCTTGCCGCGGAAGGCTTCGATCGTGACGAAATCGTCGTTTGCACCAAGGGCGGCTACCTGACACCGGATGGTTCGATGCCCGCCGATCCCAACGAATATTTTTTCCGCGAATACATCCAGCCTGGAGTTTTCAACGCCAAGGATATCGCCGCCGGCAGTCATTGCATGACGCCGAAATTTCTGAAAAATCAGCTTGGCCGCAGCCTGAAAAATCTGGCGGTCGAGTGCGTGGACATCTATTACCTCCACAATCCGGAAACGCAGCTTTCCGATGTGTCGAAAGAAGAGTTTCTGAATCGTATCCGCGAAGCATTTACATTTCTCGAATCTGCCGTGGAGGCCGGGGAGATTCAGTATTACGGCATGGCTACGTGGAATGGGTTCCGGCAGGATGCCCGAGCGCGCGATGCCATGCAGCTTGGCGAAATTACCCAAATCGCGCAGGAAATTGCCGGTGGCAGACATCATTTCCGTTTCGTGCAACTGCCCTTCAACCTGGGGATGACGGAAGCCCTGACGCTTGGCAATCAATCGCTGCGCGGGCATCATCGCACGGTGATGGAGGCGGCGAGCGATCTGGACATTACGCTGATTGCCAGCGCATCCCTGTTACAAGGTCAGGTGGCGAAGAATCTGCCGGAGTTTGTTGCCCAAGCGTTGGGATTGGAGAACGATGCGGAACGGGCGCTGCAATTCGTGCGTTCCTCGCCAGGGATCACCACCGCGCTGGTAGGGATGGCGCGCGCGGAACATGCGAAAGCCAACGCACGGCTGGTGGGCGTGGCTCCGGCGACCTTGGACGAATTCAGTAAACTTTTTTCACGTGGCGAAGGGGCTTGACGCAGAGAGCGGGACTCAATGACGAAGCTGAAAGACGCTGTCGGCAAGCCAGTTGGTGATCGCGGCATGGAGCTCATCAAGTTTGCCGGCAAAGAAATGATCGACACCTTCGATGACGACCAGGCGATTTTCGCCGGCGAGGGTGGGAATGAGCGCTTTCACTTTGTCGATAGCGCCGTGTTCGTCGTTGCTCGCATGCACAAATAACTTGGGCTTGTTGCACTGGCGCAGAAATGAAAAATCCGTGCTGTTGACGGGGAGACCCAAACCGATCAGGTGAGAAACGCGCGCGTGCTCGCAGCCGACGCGCAAACCTACCCAGGCTCCAAAACTGAATCCCGCCAGCAAAATTGGAACTCCCGGAAACTCCCCGGCAAGAAAATCGAGCGCGGCGCGAACGTCGTCCTTCTCCCCCTGGCCGCGGTCGTGAACGCCCGCGCTGAGTCCTGCGCCGCGAAAATTGAATCGCAGAACCGGAATCCCTCTGCCATCCAGCGATTTTGCGGTCTGATAGACCACTTTGTTGTGCATCGTCCCGCCAAACAGCGGATGCGGATGGCAGACCACGGCGGTGAGCGGCGGACGCACGGAAGATGGCGTCCAGAGAATCGCTTCGAGGCGTCCGGCAGGTCCTTCCAGGAAAAAATTGCGTGAGTCGTGGGTCGTGGTCATCGTTGCGCCAGGGACAATTTGCAGTCTAGCGCAATGCAGAGAAAAGACCGAATCGGGACGAAGTTCGGTGTGGTCAGTTTGAATTTTCTTAATCGTGATAATAGGGGTCAAAATTCAAACTGACGCATTACTCCAAATTTTCGAATTGTTTATTCCGCGCGGCAAACGCTGACATCGAGGGCAATACTGTCAGGCACGGGAGCGAGGCGCACAACTTTGGAAAGGAATTCCCCGGCACCGTGCCACGGCGCAGAAGCAGTGTTTTGAAACGAAATTCTCAAGTTATCCCCAAGCGCATACTCGCGGTGACTGCGAAACCGCATGCCATTTTCTGAAACGTCCATGGCCATAGCCTCTTCAAACCAGGGAATCCGTTCGAGTTGCACGCGCACGGGAACAGCCAGCGTCCTCCGGGCGCTGCCGCGTCGTTCCGGTTCGTGCCGCTGAGCATGTCCGTTGGCTGAAGAGTGCGGCAGCTCTTCGAATTGAAAAGCGACTGCAAACGTCGCTGGTGTGTCGAAGAATCCGATAGCGCGGGTAAGCTGATCCAGCTTCGCAGAGCGTTCCTGTTGCACGGCGCTTGCTGTTTGGACTTTCTCGCGCGCGTTGGTGGCACGAATCACCTCAAGCGCTTCCGGACATCTGACCACACGCGCCAGGATCTCCGGCTGGCCATCGGAGAGCGACGCGTCATAGGGAAAGGTGAGCCACACCATTACGCCCTTACTATGGGGTTCCTTGGTCGAAACAAGAGCTCCGTTGCGGGAGACGTCGATCGTATTTGCTAATTCGATTTTCTGGCCAAAAGGTGTGGTCCAGCGCAGGCGTACCGGAAGGCGCAGGCGTACCCGGCGGTGCTGGCGGCTGTCCATAGGCGTAACAGTACTGCCCGCGGGGATAGGTCTCCTGAGAGTATATTGTGGCGGTACTGAAATGAGCAAGACCTCGTACTAGGACAAAAATCCCTGAATTTCGCGTTGCAGTTTGCACGGGCCGATGTTAGCTTTGCGCCAGTCTCACAATTCCCAGGGGGGTTCGATGGCTGATGGAGAGGAACGCCGCGAAGCGCGGCGGTTCACAATGAGCCTGCCCATGCGGGTTTTGCCGCGAGAGGCCAAAGGAAACGAACTGGACGCACACACGCGGGACCTCAGTTACCGCGGCCTTTACTTTCTTACTGACGCCAAATTCGAAATTGGCAACGAGATTGAATTCGTTATCACGCTTCCACAGCAAATGACGCAGGCGGGCGATGTGAATATCCGCTGCCTCGGCGAAGTTGTGCGCATCGAGCCCACCGAAAATGGCAGAGTGGGAATCGCCGCGAAAATCGCGCGCTACGAATTCGTGCCCATTGCGGCAACTGCCGCGTAGGGCTACTTCCTCCGCTATTCGGGAAACTCATCTCTCGCAACGGAACTCGGTACAATACTGTGGAAACGCTTTTCTGCC
>DASQYT010000017.1:0-4514 GCA_035639075.1 Candidatus Elarobacter sp. | reverse complement strand
GTTGGTGCCAAGGAGGGCAGCGATCTGGCTGACGGTGCGCATGCCGGTCTTGAGCTTGTCGAATTCGTCCGGGGTGACCAGCGGGCGCTTTTGGGCTTTTACCCAGGCGTCTTCACTGGTGATAATCCCGAAGCGGTTCAGGACGAAGACGTTGGCGCCGAGATTGGCGATGCGGTCGGCGACGTAGAAATTCAGCCCGGCGACCACGCTCATTACCGCGACCAGCGTCGTTACGGCCAGAATGACTCCGAGCAACGTCAGGAAACTCCTCAGTTTATGGGCGCGCAGGGCGTCCAGAGAGAGGCGGAGCGTCTCCGTCATGGTGACAAGACCGCTGCGGAAGCGGCCATGCTTTAGGCGCAGACCGGCGGCGCGCGGGGCGATGCGAGTGATGGCGCCAAATCCTTCGATGGGGGTTACGCCCAAACAGACCTCCAACATCCTCTAGCTAATACGAGTGGGCTGGCCGAATCGTTCCTTGGTATATAGACGTGCTGACTGGCGCTTTGCTTTCGATGTTTCTTGGAGTAGCCTTGCGCCCAGTTCCAAAGGATCAACGATATAACATTGTATCGTTTTGCGTAACGAATCTGGGGAAACTTGCTCGCCCAGGCCTCGGGGAGTTAGCCTCCCAAGGAGGATCGCATGCGCCGTATCTGTCTTTATCTTCTTGTGCTTACGGTATTTGGCTCGAGCCTGGCGCCGTTCGGCTCGGCGCAGGAGAGTTCCGACCATAAGGCTCCAGCCATGACGTCAACCGTACCGACGTCCGGCTTCCGAGGCGAGTTTCTGGAAGGAATTGCCTACTATGAACAGCGGTACACTCGCCTGGCCGAGGCCATGCCTGCGGAAAAGTACGCCTGGCGTCCCGGCGAGGGCGTGCGCGCGGTAGGTGAGGTCTTGACGCACATCATCGGGGCCAACTATGGCGTTGCCAGGGCCTTGGGTACGCCGCCACCAAACGGCTTTGATTTCAAAGCTATCGGCGCTCTCTCCAACGACAAGCCCAAGGCGGTGCAAGCGCTGAAGGATTCGTTTGCGCACCTTTGCAACGCCACGCTGGCGCTGAATGACGGCGACGCGGATAAGCCGCAGAAAATGTTTGGGCGGCAATCCACGCTGCGCGGATCGTTCACCATGATTATTGGGCATTTTGGCGAACACCTCGGACAATCCATAGCTTACGCGCGCGTAAACGGGGTCGTGCCGCCTTGGACCGAAGAGGCCCAACAACAGCAAAAGCTCGCCGACAAGCCAAAGCCGTAAATGCTCAGCGAAATTAGGCGGCCATTGACCGTTTGACATCCGGCGCAGCATTCCGGTGCAATAGCGGTGTACAACAATTGTGTGCCCAGACGAATCCAATCAGGGTTGGCTTTGACGGATTTCTAGCCACTTTGCATCATGCACAAATATACTTTTGTCCCCATGGCGCTGCTGTCGCTGGCTTTTGCTGCCGATGCGGCCGCGCAATCCGCCGTACCCGATACGACTCCAACGATTGGGCCCGCGAAACCGGAACTCTTCAAGCGCATCATCGCCAACCAGAAAAAAGGCGAGGCCGCCCTGGACTTGTACGAACGCATCGAACGCGTGGAGACCCGCAAGAATCCCAACGACCCAACGCCCTCAACGGTAAAGATTTCGCGCGTCATTCCCTCGGGGACGGGCATGGTTCGAATTGCCCTCGGGCCCGACAGCAACCCTAACGATTCCGCGGCCTATCGCGCCAACCTTGAGAGCCTGGCACGGGCGCTGGCGTTGCTGGTCAACGATAACCGGTCCCAGCGGGAAGCTCTGGAAAAATACGCCAAGAAAAAGAAAGACCGCAACGAACTCATCGACGCTACGCACAATGCCTTCCTTTTTACTCTTGTTGGCAACGAACAGCGCGGCGAGCGCATGCTGTCCAAATACAAAATGGATCCCAATCCGGCCTTCAAACCCACAACACGCTTCACTTCCATCTTTCCCAAGGTGCGCGGCCTCGTGTGGATTGACGAGGCCTCTGGCGAAGCTGCGCGCATCGAAGGCGACGTTACCGAGGACATTTCCATTGGCTTGTTTCTGGGAAAAATCTACAAAGGCAGCCACTTCATGCAGGAGCGCTACGAATTTGTGCCGGGGCTGTGGCTCGTCAGGTTTTCGCAATACGATTTCGATGGGCGCAAATTGTTTTCCGGGTTCTCCGTTCATGAGCGCACTTTTTATTCAAACTACCGCTATATCGGCCCGCCCAAGGAAGCGCTCGCAGCCATTCGCCAGGAACTCGAACATGCCGAGTTGGACAAGCCGTTGGCAGGCACCGCCGATCAATGAAACTTTACGCCCTAGAATGGGTTTAAGACGGTAGAGTCCTCGACTACGCGAGACTGGAGGCTTCGTGCCCCGTTCGCTCTCATTCGCAATGATTTTCACATTATTCGCGGCGTTCTCCGCAGCCGCGCAATCTCAGGAAGGCAGCGCCCCCGCGCCGCAAAGCCCATCGCAGGATTCTTCAACGCCTGCGGAGGCGAAGAAACCGAAGAAAGTCTGGACCAACGAGAACATTTCCGGCGCGAACGGCACAGTTTCCGTGGTTGGCGACCTGAAGAACAAGCCGAAGCCGGCACCTTCCAAGCCGGTGGACGCGCAATATGTCGCGTCCGTTCGCAAGCAACTGGACAAGCTGCAAGCGCAAATCGAGGACATCGACAAGCAACTGGTAGACCTAAAGAACTTCAATGAAGGCAAGCCCACGACGTCCGCGAGCGGCATGAAACTCAACAAAAGTTACGAACGCGAGCCGATCGAAGTGCAAATACGCGCGTTGCAAGCGAAGAAGAAAGATCTGGAGTCAAAGGTTGACGCGCTCCTTGACGAAGCACGCAAGAGAGGCGTCGAATCCAGCCAACTCCGCTGAATGCGGCGTGGCGGTCGTATCCCTCCGGGTAGCTAGCGAATCAGGCTCCAGGGATACACGCCAACATTGATCTTCATGATGAAGTAGCTGAAGCCGTCGGGATCCGGCTTGGGCTGGTGCGGCGTGTCCGGCGGAATCAACAGCCAGTCGCCAGCTTTCACCTTGTAGGTTTGTCCGCCAACGATCGGCTGGCCGCGGTATTCGCCCGGGATGATGCCGTCCTTGTCCTGCAAATTTTTCCGGTTGGCGATTTTCCCGCCCAAGATCATTTCACCGGTACCTCCCGTGAAAATATAGAAATCGTAAGCGCCGGCGTGCTGCTCGGCGTCGTCGAGAACGCTGTTGACTTTCGTCAGGCTGAGGACGGGCTTGTCGCGAAACATACGGTAGAGCATGAACATGCTGAAGTTGCGCGTCTGGACGTGCACTGGCCCTCCGCCGAACGATTGCGAGCTTCCGCTGCCCGCTTCTTTCACCAGCTTGGCCGCTTTCTCGGCCATTTCGGTGTGCGCTTTGCGGATGTCGTCGATGTTCCAGTAAGTGATGGGCGGGGCGTCGGCCGCCAGCGGCGGATCGTGCGGAAAATTGAAGCCGAAGGGCATGACTTCTTTCTTGTTCTCCTGAGCGTTGGCGCTGGGGATCATCGAAAGATCATCGAAATGGCCGCTGAGGATGGGTTGTGGCGTGGATTTCGAGGCGTAGCCGACCATATAGCCGAGAAGAGCGGCGGCAAGCAAGAGTATGGGAAGCATTTTTTTCATAAGACGATCCTCCGTGCGTGAAAGTCTCGAGCCTTGTTTGCGTCGATGCGGACGAAATAAGACTTTGATTGTCGCTATTTCTTGGGAGCGGGCTTCGCCGCCTCAAAGCGAATCTCTTTGAGCATCTCCGACTGCCGGTAGAGTTCCGTTTTGCCAGGCGGAAACTTGTTGACGCTGAGCATAAAGGCCAGAATGTCCGAGTCTTGCTGGCGGGTTAGGCGGCCCGGCGCGCTCTGCGGCATGGTCTTGCGGATTCTGTCGAACAAGTCGCCCACGGTGAGGCCGTTCCAATTCGCGAGGAATGCGCCGCCCGTGAGCGGAGGCGCGGACTCGCCACCGGTAAGCATGTCGCCGTGGCAAGCCGCGCATTCTTTGTGGTAGATCGGCTCGCCGCGCTTGGCTTGCTCTTCGGTGTATACGCCGTCCCACACGGAACGCGAGTCTGTCGCTGGCGCTTGCGCGCGCAGCATGCAAAGCGGCACAGCGATCGCCACCAGAACGAGGGCCGCTGCCCGATATTTCCGCTTCACGATGTCATCACTTTCCTGACGCTCGCGCTCATTCTCCCGTCGATGGCAGGGTGTACGCAATGTATTCACCGGAGTAAGGCCCGCCGCTCACGGCTACGACAATGTACTGTTTTCCGTTCACCATGTAGGTCATCGGCGAACCGGTTTGCGGGGCGGGCATATAAACCGCGCCGACTTCTTTGCCTGTCATTTTGTCGTAGGCGCGGAGCATCGCGCCGCGCGGATGGTCCGCTGTTGTGGTGATATTCCCTTCGCCCGCGATAACCAGCGTCTTGGTGACCAGCGTCCCGATGTTGTAGGTGGTCTGGCCGGTGCGAGGGA
>DASQYT010000016.1:0-2886 GCA_035639075.1 Candidatus Elarobacter sp. | reverse complement strand
CCAGCCGGATCTGTGCGTGGCGACGCATTTTCTGCCCGCAGAGATCATTGCTTGGCTGATCGCCAAGCGGAAGTTGCGTGCGCACAATGCCATCGTTGTCACCGACTACGACGTGCACGCCATGTGGCTCTGCCGCACGGTCGACCGTTATTACGTGGCCATCGAGGAAGCCGCGGAATATTTGGCACGCATCGGCGTGCCGCGGGAAAAGCTGCGCGTGACTGGCATTCCCATTGATCCGCTGTTTGCGGCGCCAATCGATCGAGCGGATGCGCGGAAGCAATTGGGGCTTGACGCCGATGTAACGATGCTACTCATTTCCGCCGGGGGCTACGGCGTCGGGCCCGTGGAGCAGTTGGTGAAAGATTTACTGGCGCTGCAACGGCCGTGGCAAATTGCCGCGATTGCCGGCAAATCCGAAAAGACGCGGAAGCGTTTGGAGGAATTGGCGAAAGAAGCAGCAAATTTGCCCTCAGGCTCGCCACGCCTTTGCCCCGTTGGATTCACCACCGAGATGGACAAGTATATGGCGGCGGCAGACTTGATGGTCGGCAAACCCGGCGGGCTGACGACTTCGGAAGCCCTCGCGCGGGCCTTGCCCATGGCGCTGATCGAACCGATCCCCGGCCAGGAAGAGCGCAACGCCGATCATTTGCTGGAGGCCGGAGCAGCGATTCGCTGCAACAATTTGCCGGCGGCGGCATGGAAGATTGCCGCTTTGCTTGATGATGCCGCAAGATTGAAGAGAATGCGCGATGCTGCCAGAAGCCTGGGCCGGCCGGGAGCCGCCGCGGCCATCGCCGAAGATGCCCTGCGGCTGTTAAACTGAGAACGCGGGGGAAAGAGGCGGGGGGAGCGGTCTGCGGCGCTCGCGCCGCCTGCCGCAGGATCAATGCGACGCCATACACTTCTGATTGATGCGGACGACACGCTCTGGGAAAACAACGTATTCTTCGAGAAGCTGATCGAGGATTTCATCAGCATCGTCGAACCGTACGGTTACACCCGCGCCTACATTCGCCACATCCTCAATGAAACGGAACGCAAAAATATCCGCCAGTTCGGTTATGGCGTGCGCAGCTTTGGGCGCTCGCTGGAAGAAACCTACATAAAACTTGCGGACCAGATGGCGAAACGTGAAACCCTGGCGCTGATTCACAGCCGCGTCGTTGAGTTGGAGCGAACGCCGCCGAAAATCCTGGACGGCGTTCCGGAAACGCTTGCGTATCTTACGGAGCGGCACCGGCTGATTTTGTTTACGAAGGGCGAGCCCGCAGAGCAAGCTGCCAAAGTGGAAAGATCCGGCTTGCAGGGATTTTTTGAATTCATCGAAATCGTTACGGAAAAAGATCCTGAAACTTATGGCGGACTCGTTCACAAGCACAAAATCGTGAAAACCCACGGCTGGATGATCGGCAACAGTCCGCGCAGCGACATCAATCCGGCGATGAAGATCGGCCTGAACGCGGTGTACATCCCGCACCAGCACACCTGGACTCTGGAGCATGAACCCGTCGTGGCAGGCTCCGGGAAACTCGTGATCCTGCCGGCGTTTCGCGAGCTTCGCGCGCATTTCTAGACTAGTCTTAATTAGACTAGTTCAAGCTAATCTGAATTAGACTAGCCCGGACGCTGCCCAAATTGGACGTTGCACCCCCGATTGCCTGCGCGAATCTAAGCTCTTGTAGTTTCCATAAGGAGTGACCCGTGGCCACTACCGTAGCTTCAACGCAAACCGACTGGCGGCAAGAGTGGTTCGAAATTGAAGACGCGACCTATTTGAATCTGGCGAGCGAGTCGCCGATGCCGAAGGTTTCCATTCGCGCCGTGCACGCGGCGCTCGAAGCGAAGAAAAATCCTCATCACAAACCGGATGCCACTTTTTTTGAAGTGCCGAACCGCACTCGCGCGTCCATCGCAAAGCTGATCGGCGGCAAACCGGAAGAGGTTGCCCTGACGAGCGGAGCAAGCGCGGGCGTAGCGGCGGTCGCGTACGCGCTGACGTGGAAACCGGGCGACGAGGTCATCACGGCAAAGGGCGAGTTCCCGCTGCAGCTCGCGACATGGAAACCGATGGAGGAACGCGAGGGGCTGAAGCTGAAAATTGTTTCGCCTCGCGAGCGGTTCATCACCGCGGATGATTTGATCGCCGCGATGACTCCACGGACGCGACTGGTCTCCGTAAGCATGGTGCGCTACGACGACGGATCGCTGCTCGATGCCGCGCGCGTTGCGGACGCGTGCCACAAACAGGGAGCGCTGCTTTTGCTGGATGCCAGCCAGTCCTGCGGCGCGTTGCCCATGGATGTGAAGCAACTGGGGGCCGACTTTATTGTGTCCGCCGGATACAAGTGGCTGTTGGGACCATTCGGCACCGGATTTTTCTGGGCCAAGAGCGAACACCTTGCGATGGTGCGGCCGGGACCGTTCTATTGGATGGCATTGATGGGGTCGCACAATTTCGACGCGATGAACTTCGAAGATCCGAAACCGGGGCCCAGCGCGAAACGTTGGGATGCGCCGGAGTCGGCCAGTTACTTCAATTTCAATCTGGTGGCGATGGACGCCTCGGTGGATTTTGTGCTGCGCATGGGACCGGAGTTGGTCAGCGCGCACAACCGGAAATTGATCGAGCTGATGTTCGCGCGTCTTCCGAAAGATCGCTTCGTTCCTGCAAGTCCTCTGGATCCCGCGCAGCGCGGGCCGTACGGATGTTTCGCGGCGCGAAGTCCGGAGAAAACGGCAGAATATTATCAACGGTTGCGGAAAGAGAATGTAATCGTGAGCCTGCGCGAAGGGAACATTCGCGTTTCACCGCATTTGTACAACACCGAGCGCGACATCGACCGGCTGATCAGCGTGGTTACTCCGTGACCGCCCAGGAAA
>DASQYT010000015.1:0-2114 GCA_035639075.1 Candidatus Elarobacter sp. | reverse complement strand
AAACAAATCACGCCGAAGGAATTCAAGACGAAACCAGGGCTTGCGGGAATACGGAAATCCGCCGCCGTCACGGACGTGCCGAACCGCAGCCAGATCGCAGTTCCTAAGCCGATAAGGACAGCCGCCGCAACAAACGTGCCGATCGCGCCGAGATTGTTTACCCACTTACCGACGCCGAGGCCAACAATATTCAACACCACCAGCAGCAACAACAAAATCATGGAAGCCGTTAACGTGAAGGATTTGTTCTCCGCGAGCGATTCATGGCCGGCTCCAAGGACAAACACGAACACACCGACGAAGTACAACATGATGGTGGGAACATACATCATGTTGTTGGTCCAGTAGCACCAGCCGGAAAGAAAACCGTGGAAGTCTCCAAAAACTTCCTTAGCCCAGAGGTACACGCCGCCTTCGCCGGGGTAGCGATGCGCAAGCTCAACCACGGCGATGCCCTGCGGCCAGAAAAAAAGCGCGAGCGAGATGATCCACAGCCAAACCGTTACGCCACCATTGGCGGCGATGGACGGAACGACGTTCAGATTGAAAACGGCAACGACAAAAAGCAGAACGAGGTCCCAGCGGCCCAGCACGCGGCGCAGGTGCGGCGCTTCTTGTGTCACGGGTGCTGACGGGGCAGCGGTAACCTCGTTCGCCAATGGCGTTTCCTCCATGATCGACAGGACGCACCAGACTAGTGCCTAGCCGCGCCCACAAATGCCGCGCCGCGCTGCTGCTGTGCTTTTGCAAGGGCAGGCGCGACTTCCTCGAACACGGCAAGGTGCTTGTCAATGTCTGCTTCGGTGTGCTGAACAGAGATGGTCCACTGCTCATCCCACCAATACGGCTGAGCCAGCACGCCGCGATTGACCATGCCGAACCAGTAGTGCCGCCACAGATCGACGTCAATCTTGGTCCAATCACGGTAATTGCGAATCTCCTGCGGATAAAGCATCAGTGCGCCATTGACGCCGGCGCTCGCGACATAGGCTTGCAAGCCGGACTTCTTGACAATGGCGCGGTAGCCTTCGGTCAGTTTTTTGCTGAGTTTGTCCACGTGCCCGTAGCTTTCCCGCGTAAGGACTTCGCGGAACGTCGCGAGACCGGCAGACATCGCTACACGGTTGGTGTTGTAGGTGCCGCCGTGAAAAACTTTATGCTGGGAAATCAGATCCATCACTGCGCGGCTGGCGCCGAAAGCTCCGAGCGGCAAGCCCCCGCCGATGGATTTGGCCAGGCAAATCAGGTCCGGCTTCACGCCAAAGAATTCGCTGGCCCCGCCCCAAGCGAGCTTTGCGCCGGTCTTGACTTCGTCGAAGATCAGCAGCGCGCCGTTCTTCGTGCAGATGTCGCGCAGCCCTTGGAGGAACCCGGGCTGCGGCATGCACAGTCCGACGTTCATCATAATGGGCTCGAGAATAATGCCGGCGATTTGGCCGGGATTTTCCTTGAAGCGGCGCTCGACGCTCGAGAGATTGTTGAAAGCAGCGACGACGACGTTGGCGAGGGAGGCTTTCGGCACGCCACCACCGCCGGGAACAGAATTGGGTGCGTCCGGATCGCCGTAGTCTTCCGCCTTAGGCTTAACGCTGACGAGCGCGGTGTCATGCAATCCATGGTAGCAGCCCTCGAACTTCAGAATTCTGTCTCGGCCGGTTGCGGCGCGCGCAATGCGGCAGGCGTGCATGGTGACTTCGGTCCCGCTGGAGCCGAAGCGCACCATTTCCACCGGATAGCGCTTGCAAATTTCCTCCGCGAGCTCCCATTCCTGGTCATGAGGCATGCCGAAGGTGGTTCCTTCATGCAATTTTTGCTCGACGGCTTTCACGACGGCGGGGTGGCAGTGCCCGGCCATCAGCGCACCGAAACAAAGATTGTGGTCAATGTATTCATTGCCATCGACGTCGTGAATACGGCTGCCCTTTCCATCCTTCACGAAGAGCGGATAGGGTTCATAGTGGCGATAGTTGCTGGCAACGCCAAGCGGAATGCGTTCGAGGGCGCGCTTGTGGGCAGCAGCGGATTTCGGCGTGCGCTTTTCGTACGTGGCGATTTCTTTTTGTAGTGCGTCGTGCATTGGAGTGCTCCGTCATAGCAGGTCTGTTCCCTGCGGT
>DASQYT010000014.1:0-11063 GCA_035639075.1 Candidatus Elarobacter sp. | reverse complement strand
GTCAGTGTTTCGCCGATGCGAGCCCCAGAATGAGTAGAACGCGATAACAAGATATGCGAGGAGTGGCACCGCGTATGCCAAGGCGAGGCTGTGCGTTCTCACAGAAATAAATCCCATCAGCGGCGTCAGGACGGCGCCTCCGACAATGGCCATGACCAGAAGCGATCCACCCAGCTTGGTGTTTGGCCCGAGGCCCTTCAGTCCGAGAGCAAAGATCGTTGGGAACATCAACGACATGAAAAAACTGGTTAGAAACACACACCACAGGCCCATCCACCCGGGAATAAATACGGCAACTCCAACGAGCGCGATATTCATGACGCTGTACGCGCCCATGAGCTTGCTGGGGCTGACAAAGCGCATCAGCCAGGCAGAGGCGAAGCGCCCTACGCCAAATGCCCCCAGCGTACCGGTTAGAAAGTAACCGGCGACCTTCTCGGATTGATGGGCGTACTCCTGAACATAAGAAATAAAGTAGCTCCAGGTTCCCACCTGTGCGCCGACGTAGAAAAACTGGGCGACCACGGCGAACAGGAAGTGCGGATAACGGAAAAGGTCGCGAAAGTGTCCACGGTCACCGGACTCACTTTCGTGCTCGCTCTGAATGGCGGGAAATCTCGTCCTCAAGATAAGCATCGCCCAGAGGATGGCAATCGCCCCGATAACCAGATAAGGCTTTACGACTCGCAGCGTTTCGGAACGAAGGTAGACCTCGTAAGTATGGTGGATTTGTCGAACTGCGATTTCCTGCGGCGTTAGTTCCACTCCGGAAAAAATAAATATGGTGCCAACCAACGCTCCCGTGATCGCGCCGAGCGGATTGAAGGCCTGGGAAAAGTTCAAGCGGCGCTCTGAGCTGCCAGGGTCCCCTAACTGCGCGATGAAGGGATTGGAGGCAGTCTCCAGGAACGAAAGTCCGCTCGCGATTACAAACAGCGCGAAGAGGAAAAACCCGTAGCTTCCGGCAAGCGCGGCAGGCCAAAATAAGAAAGCGCCAGCGCCAAAAAGCACCAGGCCAGTCACAAACCCAGACTTGTATCCCACTCGCCGCATCAAAAGCGCGGCAGGCATGGCCAGCAGAAAATATCCCATGTAAAAAGCAGATTGCACAAGTCCAGCCTGGAAGCGCGAGATGGCGAAGGACTTCATGAAATGGCGGATGAGAACATCGTTGAGATTGTTAGGAATACCCCAGAGGAAAAACAACCCAGTGACTAGAATAAAGGGAACGAGCTGTCCCGCGGGAAACAGATGCGAGCCCGTCCGAGCGCGAGGTTGTGAGGAGTCACTGGGCCGCGTCATTTGCTTTGGTGTTCCTGCGTTGCTTTCGAATCTGCGGCAGCCTGCCCATAATTCTCCGGACTGAATCGCGTACTGTAATCTATGCTCCGGCTCTGTGCAACGCCGGCGCTAGCCGTTGCCCTGTTTCCGCATCAGGTCGAATAGGCCCGGCTCGGCTATCTAGATTGGTTTAGAATGCAGGGCGGTTCAGGAGGAATTATCCATGAAGCGTGCGGTTGTCTGTTCTATGCTTGTATCAGTCGTCGCTGCGTGCACCGTACACGCGCAGTCCAAGCTCTCGGTGAAGTGGGAGGAGCTAACCGCACCGGACTTTCGCGACGCCATCCAGCAATCCAGAGGCACGTGTCTGTTGCCGTTCGGCATTCTCGAAAAACACGGGCCGCATCTGCCACTAGGCACGGATCTTCTCAATGTGCGCCATGCCTCCTTGCAGGCGGCGCAGCAGGAGTTCGCCGTCGTTTTTCCGCAGTATTACTTCGGCCAAATTTTCGAAGCCAAACACGAACCCGGAACGGTCGCTTACAGCATGGAGCTCCAACTAAAGCTGCTTCAGGAGACCACTGACGAAATGGCCCGCAATGGCTGCAAGAAAATCGTCATCGTCAACGGGCATGGCGGAAACGAGCATCTGCTTCCCCTTTTTGCCCAGGCGCAACTCGATCGGCCTCACGACTATGTCGTCTACGTCCTAGACGGCGAACGCAGCCGCCCAGGCGGTCCGCCCAAAAAATCAACCGGCATCGATTATCACGCCGGAGAAAATGAAACTTCGAATACCATGGTTTCCCGGCCCGATCTGGTTCACGTGGAACGCGCGGCCACCGAATCCGGCATCGACCAGAAACGCGTACACTTGCCCGAAGACGTCTACACGGGCATCTGGTGGTACGCCCGTTTCCCTAACCATTACTCAGGAGACGGTTCCGCCGCCACGCGAGAGCTCGGCGAGTGGAATATGAACAATTGGATCTCCGCCACCGTCGAGGCTATTCGCGCGGCCAAGGCCGACGATCAAAGCCTCAAGCTCCAGAACGAATTCTACGAAAAAAGCAAACATCCGCTCGAGACGCGGCCGTGATACGTGCGTTTTGGTACAAAATCAGACGGCGGGCAGACTGCCTTACGCAGAGAATTTGATCCGCTGACTAGAAAATCAAGGAACGGCTAGCGGGCCTTCGTGACTTGCTCCACCCAGCGGCGCAACACTTCCATGTGTCGCGATTCCAGATCGATGAATTCAACGCCCATGCCGACGCGCGGCTTCACGATGCGCACCACCCCCAGCGCTTCCACTTTCTGGTCTTTCCGTGTCATCGAAATTCGAACGCGCGCGTTCGATGGAAACGACTTGCTTGTGCAGATGAACGCCCCGCCCATGGAAATGTCCGACGTAACGCCAGTAGCTTTCGCACCGCTTTCGAGGTCCAGAAGCTCCGCATCGGCGGCAAACGGATAGCGAATGCTGTACCGGCGATCGCGGACGGAGAGCCCCCGCGCTTCGCCTTTCGTTGTCCTGTCGTCCATGGAGATGACGTTGCTCACAGTCGTTTACCCCGGACCGCAAACGGCTCTTGATTTACCGGGGCGCGTCCGGCACATACCAGTTTGCCTCAAAAATGCTGTCCCAAAGCATTTCAGCCGAACAGGCATACCAAAAAGTCAATACCAGCCCCTCCCAGGGAGTGCCCCCAGCGTTTTTGCCTGCGCGTTATTACTTGGAACGACAAACCGCGTTTCTCCAGCCTTTCCGCCCCCTCATGGCATGGTAGCCTGATTGCAGGAATCTCATTTATTGCGCCATGACTACACTCTCTGACGGACTCCGCCAAAGTGATCGCGTACGATTCCGCATGTCCGTCGAGGCATCGTGGGTTTCCAGCGTCGGCGCCACCATCACGCAAAACGCCGAAACTCTGCTTGTAAGCCGCAATGGCGGCGTCCTCCGCCTGACAGAAAAGCTTTCGATGGGCCAGGAGCTCCACCTCCGACGCAGCCTTGATGGTGACCAGTGGAAAAACACCCGCGCCCGCGTCGTTGCCGAAATCGACCAGGACCCGCCCAACCACTTCCTCTACGCTGTTCACATTCTTGACCCCCGCGCCGATTTCTGGGACATCGAGTTCCCTGCCCCTCACAAGGGTGAAGAAGCTCTCGCGCGCCTTCTCATGGAATGCAGTTTCTGCCAGCGCCGCGAAGTCGTCTATCTCAACGAGATCCAGTTGAAATCCTTCGAAGTCCGCAAATGCATCGCGCGCGTCTGCAAACTTTGCGACTCGCCTTCCATTTGGATCGAATCGCAATCCGAAATTCGCGATCCAGAAAACGGCATGTCCGCTTCTCACGTCGATGAACGGGTCATTCCCCGGCGCAACCGTACGCGCATCAAGGCCCGTGTCCTCGCTTCCATTCGGCATCGCGGCTTTCAGGAAGAAATCGCGGTCTGCGAAGATCTCTCCAAGGGCGGCCTCAGCTTCCGCAGCCGAAATCAATATCCAGAAGGCACGCGCCTCGAAGTCGCTGTTCCCTTCACTCCCGGAACCGGCGCAATCTTCGTTCCCATCCGCATCGTCTTTTCCCAAGCCATCCCCACCGCCGGCCTCTACCGCCACGGCGCCGCTTACATCAAGCCCCCTCTCGACGTCTGAATCCTCTTGTTTTGCAGGGCATGATCCACCCCGCCCGAGTCTTCCCATTCTTCCTCACACCCTCGGCTTTATAGCCTTCCAACGCATCACTCCCTCGCGACTTCCGCCCGTCGTTCTCCTCAGAGGATTACCGGATGCGTTTTTAAGGAATTTGCATGATAGACGGGCTACATGACATTGCCATACGTTGCCGTGTGCCCGGCCTATTCAGTGATTCAGGCAGTAACCAATGGCCTTCACATTGCAACGTTTCCGGCCCGACAGACTAATCGCGGAAACGAGCCATGATTTTCAGGATACGAGTACGAGCACGCCACCCACGGCGGTCGACTTCACCGCCTACGTTAACTTCCTGAACTCGCACGGCCACAATGTCACCATTCTTTGGAAGAAAGACTTGCCCACTTACTGCAATTGGGGCGCAGGCGGAACGTGGCATATGGCCCCCTTCCCTTGGAAACGTACGGGCGGGAGCAGCGGGACGCAGGTCGCTTCAGACGGATTGCCGGCTTTTGATCTGACGCAACTGGATCAAACGTACTTCGATCGGCTGCGTGCCAGGGTAATTCAGCTTCAGCGGAACGGCATTTACGCCATCGTGGAACTGTTCGACGGACTCGGGTTGGCCAACAATCGCTGCTCCAACGATGGCTACCCTTTCACGGCGGGTAACAATGTGAATGGAGTGGACGACGGTGGCGGCACAAACTCCATGACCATGAGCAGCCCCAACGCCGTCACGAACATCCAGGACGCTTACGTGCAGAAGGTGATCGACACCGTGAACGATCAGCCGAACGTGCTGTGGGAGGTTTCCGAGGAAGCTCCGAGTAGTTCAGGCTAGTAGCAAGGTCACACGATTAATCTGATACATACTTACGAAACAGGCAAGCCCCTCCAACACCCTGTCGGGCTACCCTGGTATAACAACGGAGATACGGTGCTGTACAACTCGAATGCCGATTGGGTGGCGCCGTCGGCGCGGATTTCACCAACGAGCAGTTGTGGCAGCGGTACGCCGCAATGCAAGGTAAACATCAACGAAAGCGACCATTCGTATTACGGAATGTGGAACGACAGCGCGCAAACGAACCGCAATTACGTGTGGGAGAACTTCGGGAACGGTAACCGGTGATGTTCATGGATTCCTACCTGATCTATTGGAGCAGTGGGAACCGCAACCTGTGCCAAAGCCCATCGAACGGGGTGTGCTCAGGACCTGATTCGCGGTGGGATAACATGAGGAACAACCTGGGCTACACGGTCAGCTACGCAAATAAAATGGACTTGGCAAAGATGACGCCGAAGGGAGGGCTGTCCTCGACCGACTACTGTTTGGCGCAGACGCCATCCGTTGGCGCTGAGTATCTGGTGTATGCACCGAACGGCGGGAGTTTCACCGTAAACTTATCAGCGACGACTCGCGTACTGAACGTAGAATGGTTCGACCCGAGCAGCGGAAGCACCACCTCCGGTGGAAGCGTCTCTGGAGGCTCGACGCAAACGTTCACTCCGCCTTTCAGCGATGACGCCGTGCTCTATCTAGTGGATGCCGCCGGCCACAACTGACGCCCTGGCTCCAGTTCGCACCTGTGTTGCTAACCGACTTTGCGGCCTGCCGCTTCAGTGCGCTAAACTCAGTCGATGGATATTTTGCGGCTTTCACGTTTATCCCCAACACCGTTCGCGAGGCCGGAAAGAGGACGCAGGACACATGACGCACATCGTTGCCGGAAAGACGGCTCCCGGATTTTCGCTCAAATCTCTCGACAACAAGGAATACTCGCTTAGCGACCTCATCGAACGCGGCCTCGTGATCGCCGGATTCTTCAAGATCTCCTGCCCTGTCTGCCAATTCACGTTTCCGTTTCTAGAACGTCTCTACAAGCACTACGGGGGCGACAACGTGACGTTCCTCGGGATATCCCAGGACGACGCAAAATCAACACACAAATTCGCGAAAGAACACGGCATCACTTTTCCCATTCTCCTCGACGACGCGAACGGCTACATCATCTCCAACGCCTACGGCCTGACCAACGTGCCCACGATTTTTCTGATCGACACCGATGGTGCCGTCAAAGTGAGTTCCATGGGCTTTGACAAGAAGGACCTGGAAACAATTGCCGCATATCTCGCCGAGCGCAAAAAAATATCCATGTCGCCGCTTTTTCGGCGCGACGAAGTTGTCCCTTCCAACAAACCGGGATGAAGCTCGAAAAATTAGGCCCGGTCGGGTCTGAAAGATTGTGGGGCTTTTTTATACCGAAGGATTTGAATAACGCAGGAGATATAAGAAAAGTCGAATCAAGTTTGGTCGGGCTCGATTTCAAGGAGCTGTTTCTTGTGTTTTGGCGGCCGTTTCCGCTTGTCGGGAATGACGCGCGTGACGGCCGGCGCAATTCCGGAATTTCGCGCCGCGCGCCGCGCTTCGATGGTTTTGTTCAACACTTTGCTGCGCTTTTTCATCCCGGCCCCAGAGCGGGATTCTACCGGATTTAGAAATTGAAGGATACCTGCAGATCAATGATCCGGTTCGCCGTGGAAGAAGAAAACGGCCTGCCCGCGAGCCCATTCGATTCACCAAAAATCGGCGAGCTAAGGTTTCCGACTGGGTTGGAGACGTTAACATTATTAAAGACATTTCGAGCGTTAACGCCAAACGTCAAATTGTAACGATAATTCGACGGCGCGCCTCCGAACATTCCACCGCCGTGGTCCCCTCCCCCACCGCCACCGCGCGGACCTCCGCCGCCAGGCCCGCGGCCAAACGTGCCGCCACGAGGACCACCAGCCGCGGCCGATTCCTTCTTTGGACCGAAGCCAAAGGTCTTGCTCAGACGCAAATTCAAAGTAAAGCGGCCTGGGCCTGTGGCGTCATTAATTGGAATGACGGATGCCCCAGGGAGAGTAACCAAATTGAAGCAGCCATACGGAGTGTCTTTCGAACCGGCCACGCCGGCAGAACAGGTTCCAGGCGTCGCGCGGGTGTTGAACGACGCGTTTCCGTACAAATCTTGTCCGGTGGTGATATTGAAAGGCGCGCCGGAACTGGCAATCATAAAAGGGCTCAAGCGAAAGTCGTAGGGAAGGCCTATCGAGCCGCCGACAAAAACGCGGTGGCGAACATCGAAAGAAGCGCGGCCATAGTCCTGCTGCAAGTCAAAAGGATTTGAAGGGATGCTTGACGCGCCTGAAGTATCGCTATTGGCGTAGTTCAGCGTGTAGTAGCCAAACAGGGAGAGCCTCGTGCCCATTCGAATGCTGCTGTTGACGATCAACTGATTCTGCTTGAAGACGCCTTCGGATTGAAATTCGTTGAGAATTTGGCTGGGCGCCGGAGCAACGGTTGCCCCCGGGGGAATCGGATTGGCATTGATGAAGTTGGTGAAGAACTCATGATTACCGCGCGAATTCAGATACGTGACAGACAGATTGGCGGATTTCGTGAGCTGGCGCTCCAGCGTTACCCCGGTCTGCATGGTGTAAGGAGTGCGCAGATTGGGATTGATTTGGTAAACCGTCTGCGGAGAAGCGCCGGACGACGGAAACTGAGACGGCGGCACAGCCTGCGCCGGATCGAAAAACGTCGGATTCTGAACAAGGTATTGTTGCTGGATGACGCCGTTCTGAAGTTGTTGCTGCAACACGAGGTCTGCGCCAAAACGGTCGTAGAAAATTCCATAACCTAAGCGAAGGACGGCTTTCGGAGACTTATTCTTCCCGTTCGCGCCGATTCCCCAGGCCAGCCCAACCCGTGGAGCAAAATCGGCATGATCGCCGAGATTGTTTTGCGTTTCGTACCGGAGGCCCGAACTGATGGTCACATTCGGCTTGATGCGCCAGTCGTCTTGCAGAAAGACAGCTCCATCCGCCCAAGTCTCATCGGCCATGGCGCTCCCTATGGTGTTGAAGTTCAGCGCATAGAAACTGGCACCGCCACCGTTCTGGGCAGGCGCGTTACCGGCGGCGATGGATTGAAGGGTCCGTTGATAGGCGACAAGACCGGAAATCTGTGGGCAAGTGCTGGGCGGATTGGGAACGTTACACCCGCTGACAGTTGGGTCGATGCGCGAGCCGAAGGAATACACGCCATTGAACCTGGAGTCGGAGGAGTTCTCTTCTTTTGTGACGCGGGCGCGGCCGCCATATTTGACGGAATGCTTGCCGAGCGTCATATAAGTGATGTTCTGAAGTTCATAGCGATTTTGCACATCGTCGTACAGACCCGAACTGTTGCCTCCACCGATGAACGCGCCTTGGATCTGGACCGTAGGAGCGGTGTTCAGCGGATTCTGACCATTGTCTTCGCGGACGAACTGAAACCGCGTTTCGTTGATGGTTCTTGAGTTTAGCGTCTGCGTGTCGCTAACTTGAAAAGTGTGTTCTGTTTCGACAGAGTTGTAACCGAAGCTCGGCAGGCTGAAAGATACAAGGGCTGGTGGAAGGTCATTTTGTTCGTTATTTCGCCAATACTGATAACGAGTGGTAAGTGTGTTTCCGGGAGTAACCTGATAATCGAACCGCTGGCTGAAATTTGTGCGCGTGCGAGGATTCGGTACGGCGTCCGTAAATTGCGTCACTTGAAATATCGTCGGATCAACGAAGGGTGTATTTACGACGTTTAGCTCATTGAGGGTGCGCCGTTCGATGTTGGTGAAGAAAGACGCCTTTTTGCCAATAGAACCCCCGAGATTGGCGGTGTACTGCGTGGAATCGTAACCGGGCTGCGGTGCCGAGCCTTCGAATGGATTGCGGGAATTGAAGGCGTTGGTGTTGCCAGTCACGAAAATCTGGCCGTGAAGCTGATCCGTTCCCGGTTTCGTCAAGATTTCAACCCGCCCGTATCCGAGTTTGTCGTATTCCGAGGAGAAGGGGTTCTGATTGATTCGAATCTCGCGGATGGAGGCTTTTGGCGGAAGCTGCCCGGCGGTGAAGCCATCAATGTAGATCTGACCGCCGTTCGGACCGGCGGAAGGACCAGCGAGAGCCTGGAGTTCGGACTGCAGCTCGTCGGGATCGTCGGAAAGCGCCTCAAGATCTTTGCCCTTCATAACCACCGTTCCAGCGTTATTCGAAGGATCGACATCGACTTTGGTCGAGGAATCGGAAACCTCCACTTTTTCCTCTTCGACCTGGATGACCAGCCCAATGTTCAACTGTTGCGTCTTTCCCGCAAGAATCTCGACGTTTTCCTGCGTAAAAATGGCGAAGCCCTTGGCGACCGCTTTCAGGATGTACGTTCCGGGAACCAGTCCTTTGAATTCATAGAAGCCGTCGCGATTGGTAGTGGTGTCCAGTGAGGCGCCGCTTGCGTCGGTCAGGCGGACGGCGGCTTTGGCAATCACGCCACCTGACTGGTCGGTGACGACGCCATTCAGAGAGCCAGCGGCCGTCTGCGCACTCAAATTTCCGGCAACGGAGAAAATCGATAGTAGGAAAACCGAACTCAATAGAACAATTCGGACGAGCCAGAAACGCATCAGATCTCCTGAGTGAACGTGATTGTATTGAGACTGGACGGCATTACGGCGTGGCCGCTTCCCCGCCGGCCGCAGTGCCTAGGCTCCATGGCGAAAGGATTGTTGACGCGCTGCTCTTGGGAGAAGCCTCAAGAATAGGTTCCACTCCGCCAAGCAGGGTGATTACCGTGGGAACGCCGTTCGGTCCTCCCTCGGTGGCCACGCCCATGACGGCGTCGCCCTTCTGCAAGTCCGCCAGTGTGGCGGCGGGCATGCGGCTGATCGCCTGCTGCAAATCGGCGGAGCCTCCTCCTCCGGACCTTCCCATCCCTCCGGACCCAGATCCCACGGAAGGCGGGCCATTGGGTTTCGTTGGCGGTCCCGAGTTCGCGGCCGAGCTGGCTCCACCCGCAGTTGTAGCTGTCGACGATGCTTCGACGGGAGTTCCTTTCAGACGCGCCGCGATCCGCTGTGCCATGGGCGGGGGCAGTTTACGCAACTGCGAGTCGGCCGTGACTTTCACGGTGACAGATTTCTTCAGGGCAAGGTCCTGCACGGTGACGGTGCCCGCGGATGCATCGAGCGCCGAAATGATGCCGGCGATATTTCGAAACGTGCCGGAGACGATTTCATCGGCGGTAAATTCGGCGCCATCGGCACTGCGCGTGCCGCGGGCGCGAAGCTGGTCGCCCGGCTTGATCTGATCGAGAGGAGCAGGCTTCGCGTCATCAAATTTCACCGAGTCCGACGCATACCGGCGCAGTATGGTGTCCTTCGAGAAGTGGATGGCTACTGTCTTCTTTTCGCCCGGAGAAGGCAGCGAAACGTTGATGGTATTGCCCCCCGCATCGACGTTGTTGACCAGCCCTCCGAAGCCGTGCCGCTGCCATTCCTCCCGCTCGCGGGACTGTTTGTCCGCGATGTCCACCTTCTTCATGGCGATGACCGACGCGGCAGCCACGGATTTACCGTCATCAGCAAGTTTGCCGCGCACAAGAATGCGATCGCCCGGCTGAAGGTCTCCCAACTGGATGGGAGTGGCATCCTTCAAGTCTTTCTGGCCGGGCGCGATGCGAACGAGCTTTGCGGAGTCTTGAACTTGAACAGTCACGTCGCTGCCTGCATCAGTGGTCAAAATTATGGTATTCCCGGAAATCGACTTGATCGTTCCCACGGGCCGAGCGGCGGAAGAAGCTTGCGCGGAGGGTTGTTGCCCCGATTGCGGCTGGCCAGCTTGAATCACTGCACTTCCCCCGCTGAGACTCAGTGAAACCGCCGCAATGAAGAGGATTTGGCTGCGCATAAGCCCGTTGCCAAACGGCATCTCAATACCACATTCCTTTATTTGCCTTCTCGAACAGGATGACAATCGGCGGCTGGGCCAACCAAGCCACTGGTACACCTGATTCAAGTCAGGGATTAGACGTTCTAAAGGGTAAACCTCGTTTCACTCGACCCTTTTTCGGGCCGCGCAGTCGCCAGCCACCACAAACAATACTCATGCAGCTGGGTCTGGCGGAAGCGTGTGGGAGTCGAACCCACCATTCGACCCGCGAAGGACCGAATCGCCGGCTTTGAAGGCCGGGAACGTCACCGGACGTTTTTCGCCTCCGCGAACAGTATAGTGAGCGGTTTGCAGACTCTCAAGGAACGT
>DASQYT010000013.1:0-3850 GCA_035639075.1 Candidatus Elarobacter sp. | reverse complement strand
AAAGAAACTGCCCGAGTTCCTCCATCTCTCGATTCACCGCTATCCGCAGCGCCAGAAACGTTTTTGTTGCGGGATGCAGTCTCTGCCTTCCCCATTGCTTTCGGGCCCCGGCCACAGTCGTTGCCAAGTGCGCGGTATCCCTAAGGGGTCGCGCTCGTACAATCGCCTTGGCGATTCTTCTGGAATCGTGCTCGTCCGCTTCGCGGTAGAGCAGGTCAGCAATTTCCTTCTCCGGCCACCGATTCACAATCTCGCCTGCCGTCAGTTCGTCGTTGGCAGTGTCCATCCGCATATCCAGCGGAGCAGCCTCGCGAAACGAAAATCCGCGCGCGGCTTGATCAAGCTGCATGCTCGAAACCCCCAAGTCGGCCAAGACCCCGTCCACCCCGGGAATCCCCAACTCTTGCGCGACCTCCGCAATCCTCGAGAACGGGGCGTGTATCAGCGTCACTTTCGCCCCAAAGATCTTGAGCCGCTCCCGCGCCAAGTCCAGCGCCTGTGCGTCCCGGTCCAGACTGATCAACCGCCCAGAGGTCAATCTCTGCGCGATTGCTTCCGAGTGTCCGCCCGCTCCCAGCGTTGCGTCGATGTACGTTCCGTCCGGCTTTATTCGCAGCCATTCGAGCACCTCTTCCAACAGCACCGGCGTGTGCGGCGCAGCCAATCTTGCGAAACCTTAGATTCCCAAATCTTCGAGCGCCTTGTCGTCTTCGTCCGTGTACGGCTCGTTCTTCAATTGATCCAGGACTCTGGTATGGTTCATTACTTCCAGGTAGTCCAGGTTCCCAAGGACGTCCACGTCTCCCTTGGTCTGCGCTGCTTCGCGCAACACGGTAGGAATCAGCAGCCTTCCCTGCCCATCCAGCTCCACCGTCTGCCCGTAATAACTAGTCCGCATCAGAAACTTTCTCTTTGCCCGGTTCGTGCTCGGCATCTGCGCCAGCTTGTCTTCAATCTCCGACCAAACCTTCATGGGATAAATCCTGGCCGTTTCGCCGGTCGTGCTGGTGATGTAAAATTGGTTCCCGTACTCCTTCAATTCGTCGAGAAACACGGCCGGTATCTTCAACCGACCCTTCTCGTCCACCTTCGCCGGACAGTTGCCCCGCAGCTTCATGCGCCCCGCTGTCAGCCGTCTTACAGCCGCCGAAAATGATCCTGACGCCGTTTTTCACGGTGTCAGACACCAAAATCTGGTCTAGAATGGCCAAAAATGCCCACTTTCGCCACAGATCTGGGAACCTGTCTTTTTTGTTCTAAAGTGCCCCTACTGCCCGCTACGTTGCCCTACTCTTACCCACATCTAACCACTTTTGCCCACATCCTACGCCGCTTTTCCCGCTTGTCAAGAGGAAACATTCGTTTTCTGAAAGTTTTTTTAAGACAAGTTGCGCAAATTATCTCTGTCAGACCGTACCTGATTTTGACGCCACAGGCTGTGGTCTTACGAAAGCGTGCTAGCTACATTTAGCGGTTGATATCTTTGCCTCTCGCGCCAGGGCTTCGACCCTGATCCTGCTGTGTCGAAATCCCTATTTGAATTGAAACTGACTCATGCTAATCTATGGGGCGTCATGGAGTTTCAGAACCGCCTAGGAGCCTCAACCATGGAATGGGTAGCCCCGCAGCACGAAGAGATCAATCTCAACTGTGAAGTCAGTTCGTACGCCAACGCTGAGCTCTAATCCTCCTGGCCGCAGGAAGCGGTTAGTGGCAATCGAGCAGGAATGCGCGTAAAAGTCCTCGGCTCCGCAGCCGGGGGCGGTTTTCCGCAATGGAATTGTGGCTGTCCAAACTGTAGCGGCCTGCGCAACGGCAGCGTCAAGGGTCGTCCACGCACTCAGGCTCAGATCGCGGTTTCTCCCGACTCGTCGCACTGGTTTCTTCTCAACGCTTCTCCCGATCTCCGCCAGCAAATCCTTGCGACTCCCGAGTTGTTGGTCAAGGCCTCTCCCGCAAGTTCACCGATTTCCACTATTCTGCTCACCAGCGCCGACGTGGACTCGGTGATGGGCTTGCTCCATCTTCGCGAGTTTCAGCCACTGCGCATTTATTCGACATTGTCCGTGCGGCGTGCGCTCACGGAAGAAAATAGCCTCTTCCGAATCCTAAGCCGCTCGAATCCACCTGTCCAATGGGAGACTCTGTCACTGGATCGCATCATTCCCCTTGCCCCGCCCTCTTCACCTGGAGCAAAAGACGGCCTCTTTTGCAAAGCAGTGCCTCTTCTTGGTAGTTTTCCGGACTACGTGAGCGATTCTCTGAAGCGCAATTTTCCTCCTGAAGAAGCGGTCATTGGCCTCCAACTCGTCCAGAAAGACAAGAGATTCTTCTACGCGCCGAGCGTTCCAGGCCTCGGAGAAAGCTCCCAGCGCTCCGTGGATGAGAGTGATCTGGGTCTCCTCGACGGCACATTCTGGAAAGACGACGAGTTGATTGAAGCCAAGCGTAGCCGCAAGACTGCGCGCGATATGGGGCATCTTCCGCTCTGGGGCGAGCGCGGTATGCTCAGGCTGCCCTTCCGCCTTGGAAAAACCAAGCGCGTCCTCATTCACATCAACAATACGAATCCGATATTGAACGAAGAGAGCGCAGAACACCGCGCGGTGCGTGAAGCCGGATGGGAAATCGCCTATGATGGGATGGAGTTTAACCTGTGACTCCATCCATTCAAACTTCGCGCGAGGAGCCGGTGCTCTCCGAAGCCGAGTTTATCGCCGGCTTTCACGCCATTGGCGAAGAGCGCTATCACCATAAACACCCGTTTCACCTGCTCATGCATGAAGGCAAGCTCACGCGCGGCCAGCTTCAAGCGTGGACGTTGAATCGCTACTACTACCAGAGCCGCATCCCCATCAAAGACGCGGCTGTTCTGGCGCGCTGCGAAGATCCGGCCTTTCGCCTCGCCTGGCGCAAACGCATCCTCGATCATGATGGCGACGGTACCAAACCGGGCGGCATTGAAAAGTGGCTGCGTCTTGTCGAAGCCACCGGCCTGTCCCGCGAACACGCGCTCCGCGGCGACGGCATTCTTCCGGCGACGCGTTTCGCCGTGCAAGCCTACGTTGACTTCGTATCCACTCGTTCGCATCTCGAAGCCGTCGCTTCTTCCCTCACCGAATTATTCTCAAAAAATTTGATCGTCCTGCGCATGGATCGTCTACGCGAACACTATCCTTGGCTTTCTGGCGGCCTCGATTATTTCACCGGCCGCCTCACGCAGGCTCCCGAAGACGCCGACTTCGCGCTCGCCTGGGTCGTCAAACACGCGCGCACCCGCGAGCAGCAGGATTTGGCGCACGCCGCCCTCCGCGCGAAATGCGACATTCTATGGGCTCAACTCGACGCTCTCTACTTTGCGTACGTGAATCCCGGCTGGCCGCCCCCGGGCGCTTTCCAGCCAGCGAAAGAATCGTGAAGAGTCTAGGATGACCATCGAATTGACCAGCCGTCCGCTCCTGGCAGCCGGTTGCCGTCTGGGCGAGAACAATCAACAGCGCATCTTGCAAATGCCGGAGCGCGTTCTGCGCCTCAACGGCCCCAGCCTCGAAATCGTCACGCGTTGCGACGGCAAGCACACCGTCCAGCAAATCGTTTCCGAGCTGCAGCAAATTTATTCCAAGGCGCAACCAAGAAAAGTGGAAGAGGACATCCTCGGCTATCTCGCTCTCTTGCAAAAGGAACGCGCGCTCAATTTCGAGCAGTAATTTTCGAGTGCGGGAGCGCAGCTCCCGCTTTTCGGTCAAGCTAGAAACCTAACCTTCATGCCACACGAACTTTCTAACCCGCTAGCCCTAATCGCCGAACTCACCCACCGCTGCCCGCTCCATTGCGTCTACTGCTCGAATCC
>DASQYT010000012.1:0-3949 GCA_035639075.1 Candidatus Elarobacter sp. | reverse complement strand
CAAAAACCAAATGCGCGGATCGAGATCGGTTTTGCGCCGCCTTAACTCCTATGAAAATCACTCCTCCTCCTGCGCCACTCTCCATCAAACAGAAGGAAACGAAGTTAACGAAGCTTGGTTCTTCAGCCGGGTTTCCAGAATCTTGGTTTCCTTCGCTACCTTCTGTAAAATCCCTAGGAATTTTCAAACAGAAGGAAACGAAGTTAGCGAAGGTTTCCTGGAGGGCGGAGCTCTGCGACGCCGTACGGGTTCGCAACTCCAGTGTTACGGGCTCGCCCGCCTTCGCACAGCTACGGCGTGGCTCGCAGGAGATCACCCCTCCATTCGTTCGACTCTTCGCTTCCTTCGTTATCTTTTGTTTCGTTGGGATCTGCTTCTCTGCTGTTTGCGCAAGCAGCTTTGCGCAAACCCCTGACAACATCGCCGAGCGCGAAGTGCACAGGCGTCAAACCGGCATATCGCAAGGAGAAGCGGCCCTGGCGCGGGGTCAGGCTGCGATGAAAGCAAAAGACTATGGCGCTGCGCACGAAGAATTCAGAACTGCGGTTACGTATCTGCCCGACGCAGTCGTGTCGGGAAAAGCGCACGACGAAGCTGTCGAAGGCTTTTGCAAGAGCGGCGTCGTGTTGGCGCAGGCGCGCATCGCAGAGGGAAGATATGCAGATGCCGAGGCGATCCTGAGCGAAGTTTTGAGCGACCGCTACGATTCCAAGTGTCGTGCGGCGCAGGAACTCTACTCGCACCTGCGGCAGCCCGGTTATTTCAACAAAACGATGAGTCCGACCTTCATCGAAAAGGTCGAGCAAGTGAAACAACTGCTCACAGAGGCCGACGGCTTTTACAATTCCGGCCGGTACGATCTCGCAATGAAACGGTACGATCAGGTGCTTGCCCTGGATCCGTACAACACTGCGGCGCGGAAGGGTCAGGAAAAAATCAATAACACCAAGTACAAGTACGGCGAAGAAGCGTATAACGAAACACGATCGCGCCAGTTGTGGCAGGTGGAAAAAGGCTGGGAACAACCGGTCCGCCGCTATGGTGGGACGGGCGAGCCCGCGAGGCTTGGCATACAGAAAAACTTGACCGACACAGCCAGAATAAACAACAAGCTAAACACGATAATTATTCCGCGTGTTGAATTTCGCGACGCTACCCTTCGCGAGGCAGTCAATTTTCTCCGGGAACAAGCAGTGGAGAACGATCCTGCCACTGAAGGAGAGAGAGGCATCAATATTGTGTTACCTCCTTCGGTCCTGGTTCAACGCCCGCCGCCGCCGTCCGCCGGCGCTTCTCCAGCACATGCAGCCGCTGCTGCTGCGCCTGGCACGGCTCCGACTGGCACTCCTTCCGTTGGCGCTGGTCAGCCAGGTGCTCAACCCCCGGCGCCTCCAGCAGAGAGAGGGAGCATAACGCTTGAGTTGAACCATATTCCGCTCGGGGAAGCGCTGCGCTACATCGCCAACCAAGCTGGGTTGAAGGTAAAAGTCGAACCATATGCCGTTTCCCTCGTCCCTAGAACTGAACAGAGCGATGATCTTCTCGTGAAGAGATATCACGTCCCGCCGGAGTTCTTCGGTGGTCCACTGGACGTCGGTTACTACCTTCAAGCCGGCGGGGCCGGGGGCCAGACGGGGGCGGGTGGGTCGGCACAGCCGGCACCTGTAGCTGAGAACGTCGTCGAGAAGGAGGCAGTGAGTTACCAGACCGCCTCCGGAACGGGCACAGGCGCGGGAGCCTCAAGCCAGTCAAATTTAGTTCAGGGAACTAGCACTACCCGGCAACATTTGTCCAACGACCGTCAACTCGTCGGTCGCGCTGACGCCAAAACGATGTTGCAGAGTATGGGAGTTCAGTTCCCCACCATTACTTTGCCAGATGGCCGCGCCGACATCGCCAGCGCGACGTTCTGGCCGCACACCGGTGTTCTGATCGTTCGCAATACGCAAGACAATTTGGATATGGTGGATGCCTTGGTTGATCAGGCGAATGCTTCACAGCCCAAGCAAGTCGAGATCGAGTCGAAGTTTGTGGAGATCAACCAGAACAATCTTAAAGAACTCGGCTTCGATTGGCTACTGGGTCCGTTTAGCCTAAACGGGAAGGTCTTCGGTTCCGGTGGAACTGCGGGAAACGGTGTACCGGTGAATCCCGCGGATTTTCCTTTCGTTAATCCTGTCACGAACCAACCCATCGGTCAGAACCCGGTTACGTCCGGAAACCGCAGCGGCGATTTTGCAATTAGTGCAAATGCGCTGGATGCGCTTTTGGTTCCGGGTCTTGGGCAAGCGGCTGGCGCCGCCCCGGGAATCTTTGGATTGGCCGGGGTCTTCACCAATCCACAGTTTCAGGTTGTGATTCGTGCGTTGAATCAGAAGAAAGGAATTGATCTGCTGTCCGCGCCGAGGGTGACTACCAAGAGCGGCCAGCGCGCGATCATTGAAGTGGTCAGAGAATTTCGTTATCCGAGGACTTACACTCCGCCGCAGGTTCCATCGATTGGCAGTACCACGAGCGTCGCTAACCAAGTAGTCCCCGTCGTGGTCACACCGACAACGCCTCAGGATTGGGAGACCCGCAACACAGGTGTCACGCTAGAAGTAGAGCCGGTGGTTGGAGAAGACGCGACAACCATAGACCTGAATCTGGTTCCGCAGGTCGTCGAATTCGAGGGTTTCATCAATTATGGTAGCCCGATCAATGCCGTGGGCGTCCAGACCCTTGCCGGCGCCATATCAACATCTGTGCCCGTCATTCTTACTCAGAACGTGATCAACCAGCCGGTGTTTAGCACGCGCAAAGTCACGACGAGCGTTAGCGTTTATGACGGGCAAACAGTGGTGCTCGGCGGATTAATGCGCGAAGACGTGCAAAAGGTGGAAGATAAAACTCCCATCATTGGCGACATTCCGTTCATCGGCAGAGCGTTTCGCACGAATGTCGATCAGCACACCAAAAAGAACCTGGTCATTTTCGTAACCGCGCGAGTGATCACGCCGGCCGGGCTGGCATTCAACAACGAGGAAGAAGAAGAGGAAGGCTTGCTACCGCCGGCATTGCCCGAAGTGCCGGCGTATAAGAAGTAAATGCGGAGAACCACGACGGATTACGCGGCTAACACGGATAAGTTTGTAGCCGGCATCGGTGATGCCGGTTCGAAGGCTATCGATCTCTCCTTCTAGATATCCGTGCCATCCGTGGTATCCGTGGTCGTCCGTTTCCACTACAATTGGTGTCCGCTCCTCGATTGTTGTGGGACCAAACCTAAGGTGCCCTCTAATCTCGGAAGAAATTTCCGAGAACTTCGCTCCGCCGTTTCCGGAGAAGAAGCCAAGAGATGGAACGCAAAAGAAAGTCAAAAAATAAGTATTGACTTTATCTGCGAAGAATGAGATAACCCGCGCCACCTCAAACAAACCCGTATGAAAATAAATAAAACAAATAAAACCTCCTCAGCATTTACCCTTATTGAATTGTTGGTCGTAATTGCCATCATCGCCATTCTGGCAGCGCTGGCTGTGCCCGCGCTGACGTCGGCGCTGAAGAAAGCCCAGATGAGCGGCACCATGAACAACGCCCGCCAGCTTTATTTGGCACAATTCCAAATGTCGAATGACGGCGCGGCGACAGGCGACGCCACTTCAGCATGGCCTGGCGATCTCATTACCGCTACACTGCTTACCGCAGCAGACCTGCACCAGTACTGCAACAGCTTTTTGCTGGCGAAAGGTTATCTGAAGGGCGGCGACTTTCTAAAGCTCTTGAACGCCCCTGGCTGTTCTTTCAACGCTACCGTAACTGCCGGGACTCCGGACACGATCGCGTTTAACACTGGGATAGCCGCTCTGAAGGTTTATCCTATTAGTGATGCGGCTCCGTCCAACGCGATTTTTGCCGTGAGCCATAACTACGACTATGATACGACGCTGGCCACGGCGACCTCGCAGAT
>DASQYT010000011.1:0-8652 GCA_035639075.1 Candidatus Elarobacter sp. | reverse complement strand
CCGACTTAGAACCGGCAGCAGATTGCGTCGTAGATTCTGTCTCGGCGCCTTTCATGTTGTTTGACCACGGGAACCATGGGGTAAGCCTGTCGGCGTCAAACACCAAGTCGACATCGGACCTCTTTCCGAATGCGCTAGACTCAGTAATAGTCATCGCCGCCCTGCGGCCGAAGCCAATGAGCAGTGTCTTTACTCGATCGGCTGACGAATCTGCATGAAATCTGCTAGAACTAGAAAGGCGAGCCCCGCGATGAGTTTGGCTCTGTGGTCATCGTTCAGTTTTGTTCTCTGCGGTTTGTATCTTACTTGGCCTGCGCTTCGAGCCCAGCATCAACCAGGCCCGGCTGTCGCAGCAGTAGAGATCGATGCGGATCGGGTCGAGGGTCAAATAAGCCCCGTGCTCTACGGCCAATTTGATGAATTCATGTTTGAAGGTGTGAAGCGCGGATTAACCGCTGAACTGATTCGCGATCGAAGTTTCGACGAAGCACCAAATGCGATAGGCCTGCCTCGCTATTGGGAACGCGAACCAGATGACCGCAATGATGATCCGGGGCTGCACTTCCACTGGGACGACGCAGTGTATTACCCAACGCGCCACGAATTCATGAGTGAGCGAACCGAACACTCGCTGCGGGTGAATCTTGGCGAAGACGATGGCCAGCGCCGTGGAATCCGCCAAGGGGGCATCCCCATTCGGCAGGGCCTCCCTTACCATGGCTATCTGTGGATCAAGACCGATGTATTCAAGGCTCGCATCCATGTTGCTCTGGAAGCGGACAGGACCGGCGGGGAAACCTACTCGTCTGCGGAGATCAATGATGTTTTCGGAGATTGGAAGAAATACGATTTCACCCTGACTCCTTCAAAGAGTGATGCGCTCGCAAAGATCGTCATCCTGTTAAGCGGAAAGGGCCGCCTCTGGCTCGACCAGGTTTCTATGTTACCGGGCGATGCCGTGGATGGCGTGCGCTCCGATGTCTTCCAGAAAATCAAAGCGTTGCGCCCTGCCTTTATTCGCTGGCCAGGCGGAAACGTTGCTCAGGATTATCACTGGATGTGGGGCATTGGTCCGCGCGATCAGCGCCTCACATGGACAAACCTTTCCTGGGGCAACGAGCCGGAGCCCAGCGATTTTGGCACTGATGAATTCGTTCGTCTCTGCCGAAATGTCAGCGCTGAACCCTCGATTACCGTGAATGTCGAGGGCCGCGGCGCAACAGCTACTGAGGCAGCGGCGTGGGTCGAGTATGCGAACGGCCCGGTATCTTCCCGTCAAGGCGCCATGCGCGCAGCGAACGGCAACTCCAATGCGTTCAAGGTGAAGTATTGGGAAGTTGGGAACGAAATCTGGGGAGACTGGGTTCACGGGCACAGTGATGCCAATACCTATGCACAGAACTTTGAACGCTACGCCGCAGCCATGTCCGGCGTCGACCCGTCCATCCAGCTAATCGCTGTCGGTGACAACAACATGGACTGGAACCGCACGGTCTTGCGGCTTGCGGGTCCTCATATCGACTATCTTGCGATCCATCATTATTACGGTACCAGGGATATGATGGGTGATCCGTCAAACCTCATGGCTCACCCATTGTCCTACGAACGCTTCTACAAGCAACTTGGTGATCTCATTCATGATCTCGTTCCCGGACGCACAATCAAACTGGCCATCAACGAATGGAACACCTCGTCGCCCGTGCCGCGCCAACACTCGATGGAGTCTGCCTTATACGCCGCGCGGCTTATGAACGTATTCGAGCGCAGCGATATTGTGGCCATGAGCGCCGTGTCCGACATGGTGAACGGGTGGTCGGGGGGAATGGTTCAGGCCAGCCACGACAACCTATTCGTCACCCCAACGTACCTCGTCAATGAACTTTACAATCGCCACCTTGGTGCACAGCGAATCACCGCGCGCGTAAGCAGCCCTACATTCGACGCAACCAGGGAGGGCAAAGGCGTGCCTTATTTGGATGTAGTGGTGAGCCGCACTGCTGACGGTAAGCACATCTTCATCAAAGCCGTTAATACGGATCCGCAGAGAGAGCTGCGCACCTCAGTCCACATTGCTGGGGCGCAGGTCTCTTCCAGCGCCGTCATTGAGACAATCAACGCGGATTCGATGACCTCGGCCAACAGCTTCGCGACTCCGAACGCAGTTTCACTGCAGCAGAAAACGATCAAAGTCGGACCGCATTTTCTGGTCGATTTCCCCCAACACTCGGTTTCCGTCATAACACTGAACATATTGAGTCCAACTGCTTTCCGACGTAGTACCGCAGTCGTTAATTCCGATTGAGGGAAACGACATACTACGAGAGTCGTAAAGTACAAGTTAGGTATAACTAAGAGGGGGGATAACGGCTCCTGTCCCGTAAGCGACCCCAGACAAAGCGTTTATGGGATTCAGTTGCCTGTTTGGGGACCAGGAGGTCGATGGTTCAAATCCATTCGCCCCGACTAATTCTCTCCTTTGAGGTTTCTTCCGAGCGGAATCTCGCGTCACCGCGTTCGGTATTTCGCCCTTCGATTTTCGCTCGGTAAACCGCCGAGCATGCCTAATCAACGGATTGTGCTAGATTCACCCCTGGCCGATGCCGCTTGACAGCACTACAAAAACAAAGTATCTGAAACGCAGTCATGGATTACCACGCAGTCTCTCGAAGACCTACGCTGAAATACTTGGGTTTGTTAGGCGCAACTGCGCTAAGTCGAATCCTCCTCCTACTGCAGCTCGCGCTAACCATGTCCGCGCAAGAATGGCGATTCTATGGCGGTGATGCCAGCGGAACGCGGTATTCGCCACTCAAACAGATCAATCGTCAAAACGTCAAGAACTTGAAGAGAGTGTGGACGTATCACATGGGAGAAGTGGACCGCGGAGGCAACGAAACGGATCGGCATAATATTGCGCCATTTGAATCCACGCCAATCGTGATTGAGGGAGTGCTTTACTTCTCCACGCCTTCCAATCGTGTGATTGCTTTAGACGCGGAGACTGGTCAGGAGGTTTGGCAGTTCGATCCGCAAGCGGGGCGCACTGGGCCTCGCCAGTTTTTCCAACACCGTGGCGTGGCCTACTGGCAGAGTAAGACAGGAGGAGAAGGCCGAATTCTGTACGGCACTTTCGATGCGCGCCTGATCGCCCTAGATGCGAAAACCGGAAAACCTTGCCGGGAATTTGGAAAAGACGGCACGGTTGATCTGCGCGCAGGGGTCGCGGATGCTTATCCCCGTGCGGAATATTCGGTGACGTCGCCTCCGGCCATCTATCAAGATTTGGTCATTACAGGCGCGGCGGTTCCCGAGTACCCCGCGAAAGGACCGAGTGGCGACGTGCGCGCATTTGACGTTCGCTCGGGCAAACTTGTATGGACTTTTCATACCATTCCCCAGACCGGAGAACTGGGACAAGAGAGCTGGGAGGGAGATGCATGGAAGCAGCGCACCGGCGTGAATGTCTGGTCAATGATGAGTGTCGACGCTGAGCGCGGTTTGGTTTTTCTTCCGATTGGTTCGGCTTCGTATGATTTCTACGGCGCAGACCGCAAGGGCATGGATCTGTTCAGCAACTGCCTGGTGGCGCTCGAAGCGGCAACCGGCAAACTCGTCTGGTACTACCAGATGGTGCACCACGATATCTGGGATTACGACATGCCTGCGCAGCCCGTGCTGATCACCGCACGGCACGATGGCCGTGATATTGCTGCGGTTGCACAGCTAACAAAGATGGGATTTGTGTTTATCCTAGACCGGCTTACGGGCAAACCGCTATTTCCGGTAGAAGAACGCCCGGTTCCCAAGAGCGACGTGCCAGGCGAAACCACCTGGCCGACACAGCCTTTTCCGGTCAAGCCTCCACCCCTTGTTCGACAGTCTTTCAGCGAAAGCGACATCAGCACAGTTACGCCGGAATCCAACCGTTATTGCGCGCAACTGTTTCATTCGCTCGAAAGCCACGGAATGTACACACCTTACGGCCGCAAGATGACATTAGTGGTACCAGGCACGCTGGGCGGGGCAAATTGGTCCGGAGCTTCTTTTGATAGCGCTTCCGGCCGCTTGTTTGTGAATGTAAATGAATTGGGCGCCGTTGGAGAAATGAAGCCGCAGGCTGCTGACGCGCCGGTTCGATACCGGAGAGGCTCCAAAGAAGGAGAGTATGCTCGCTACTGGGACGAGCACCAATGGCCATGCCAGAAACCGCCGTGGGGAACACTCAACGCCGTCGACGTAAATACAGGGGAGATTGTTTGGAAGGTTCCACTTGGAGCTGTAGATAAGCTGAAGGGGAAAACTGGCACGCCTAACCTTGGTGGCACGATTGTGACGGATGGCGGGCTGGTATTTATCGGGGCGACGATCGATAGCCGTTTTCGGGCATTCGATATGCGAACAGGAGAGCAACTGTGGGCCGGGGACCTGGAAGCAAGTGCGCATGCAACTCCGATCACATACATGGGCAAGAAGTCCGGCAGGCAGTTCGTCGTAATTGCCGCTGGAGGAGGCGGTTATTTCAGAGGGAAAGTGTCCGATGCGCTGGCGGCATTTGCGCTACCGGACTAGAGAATCCGGCTAACGTAAATTGAGGATGCCTCTCGTTAGAGGAAACATTGCCCAACGGCTCGCTGAGAATGGAGAACTCAAAGATGTTCCGGTCACCGACGAGATTCAGATTATGCAGAGTCCGAGCACGATTGATCGCGAGAAATTGTTGCTTCGGAACGCTACTGCTGCTGGCGACCGGTGGCCTGGGATTTGCGCAATCAAATGTCGTGGTGGTTCGCCCAAAAGAAATCCACGATGTGCTTGTGAATCCTGGAATGGGCATTACCACGTTCCAGCGATTTAATGGGCAAGAGCCAAATCCTCCTTTGAAGTGGTCCGAAGTGGGGCCAGTTGCGAAGCTTCCGCAAGCGCCGACAAAGCCGGATTTTCCTAATACTTCTATCTCGTATTGTCGCTGGTATTGGAACGTCCTTGAGACGGAACCCGGCAAGTTCCATTGGGAAATTGTGGACCTCGCCTTGGAGGAGGCGAGAGCACATGGGCAAACTCTTGCCATTCGCTTAATGCCGTACTCGAACCAGGATCCGCTCCCGGCTTGGTATCGCAACTCGGGAGCGCGGCGCGCCAACAAAGCGACAGACAAAGACGGGGAAATCTGGCAGCCGGATTTTAGCGATACGCTATTTCTCAAATACTGGGGCGAGCTTGTGGCCGAAGCGGGGAAACGTTACGACGGGAACGCTTATCTGGATAGCGTAGATATTTCGTCAGTGGGCTATTGGGGAGAGGGCTGGAGCCCATACATGCCGGCATTTGCTTATCAGAAAGAACTTATCGATATTTGGCTCGATGCGTTTCAACGCACGCCGTTGCTGATGAATTTTGACGAGCAACAAGCCCTCACGTATGGCACGGCGCACGGCACGGGATGGAGACTGGATTGTTTGGGGGACATGCGGACAAGTTCCACAAATCCTTACTTTCCGGCCGAGATGCTGGAGATTTACCCGCAACAAGTGGTGCGGGCGGGAATTCAGGGCGTTTGGCAACACAAGCCAGTCTCGCTGGAAGTTTGTTTTACAGTGGCGGGTTGGAAGGAGCGGGGCTACGACGTCGACTACATTCTCGATCAGGCACTGCGCTGGCATGTGACCTCCGTGAACATCAAGTCGTCACCGATTCCGTCTGAATGGAAAAGTCAATTCGAGAACTTTCAGAAGAAGATGGGCTACCGTTTTATTTTGCGGCGCCTGGAATACCCGAAGACAGTTGAAGCCGGCTCGATGTTGCCGCTTCATATGTGGTGGCTGAACGCGGGAGTCGCTCCCATTTACAGGGATTTCTCGCTGGCGGTGGAACTGCGATCTACCAAGACAGCGACCATCATTCGAATTCCTGTTGACGTGCGGAAATGGCTTCCCGGAGATGCGGTATTCGATGGCACTTTGTACGTTCCGGAAAATTTGGCAGAAGGTCCTTACGATTTCCGCGTTGCGATGCTGGACCCGAGGACGGAACAACCGGCGATTCGTTTTGCCATTGAAGGCCGGCAAGACGACGGCTGGTACGCCATGGGATCGCTCACGGTGAAAACGCGGTGAAACATTTAAGAATGATCCGGCCATGCATCATTATGGTTGTGATGGCCGGAACGATTGCCTTCTGCGCCCTAGCCGTAGACGATTCGCCGCCAGCGCAAGCTTTCTTTGTTCGTGAACAGCCTTTGCCGCCGGGGCCGCGAATAACACCTTTCCTGCAATACCAGGCAGAGCAAGCGTGGAGCGAAGACAACGATCGGATAAAAGCCTGGGACGCCATCCAAAACGAGCGAGAATTGCTGAAGACGCAGAGCGAACTGCGGCAGAAGCTCTTGCAAATGATTGGAGGATTGCCGGAAGTAAAAACAGATCTGCGTGCACGAGTCACAGGCCGGATTCAGATGGATGGATTCACCATTGAAAAGCTAATCTTCCAGAGTCTGCCAGGCGTCTATGTAACTGCTCTTGTTTACGTGCCGGATGATCATTCCAGGAAACATCCTGCGGTGCTGGTGCCCGCGGGGCACGCGGCGGATGGAAAATTTCACTATCAGGCATTGAGCCAACGATTGGTGGGGCGAGGGTACGTTGTGATTTCGTGGGATCCCCTTGGACAAGGCGAACGCAGCCAGTTCTGGGATGCGGCAGCGGGTAAGAGTCACTACAACCTGATTTGTGGCGAACACGCGGTGATGGGGAATCTGGCCTATTTGGCCGGAGCCAATCTTGCCAGATGGGAAATATGGGATGGGATTCGCGCAGTCGATTATCTGCTCACTCGCCCTGACGTTGACGGTGAGCGGATCAGCATCACCGGCACGAGCGGCGGCGGCACTCAGGCTGCTTTGATTGCCGCGCTCGATCAACGCATTAAAGTGGCCGTGCCCTCGTGCTATATCAGCGCACTGCCGATGCGGATTTCTAACCGCATCTTTGCCGATCCGGACAGCGATCCCGAACAAGATTTGTTTGGCATGATTTCAAATGGTGTGGACCATCCCGGGTTGCTGCTACTGATGTATCCGCGGCCGGTATTGGTGGCCGCCGCAGTGCTCGATTTTTTTCCTATTGAAGGTACTCGCAAAACCGTTCGCGAAGTGCGAAGGCTGTACGAACGGTTCGCCCATGGAGACCGTATTGCGCTGGCCGAAGGCTACCACGCGCATCAATTCTCGTCTGAAAATCAGGAAGCCGCACTCGATTTCCTCGACCACTTCAATCAAATGCCGGTAGGGCATGGGCTTCCACCAGCAAAGGAGCTCGCGGGCAAAACGCTGCAATGCACTGAAACAGGGCAGGTCATGCTCGACTACAACGACGCAAAATCCTTGATGTCGGTGATCCAGGAGTATTACGACGAGCACAAGGCGGAATCGACGCGCAGCCTCGCGAAGGGATACTACGGTGACAGATACAACGGAGTGAAAGACTGGAAGGTCAGCGAGTATGCTGGCGTTCCAGCCGGGCGAGAGCAAATCACTTGGGAATCCGTGGGGATCTGGAGCTCCGGCGGCGTGTCGATTGACCGTTATATGCTCCACCACAGCGAACTGCTTGAAATGCCACTGCTGCACATTCACAAATCCGCTGCCGACAAACGAACAGTACTCCTGTGGTTCAGTGAAAGTGGCAAAGCGACCGCAGCAGACTGGCCTGAAATCAAGAAATACATAGACGAGGGATACGATATCGTTTCGTTTGATTTCCGAGGCCTCGGCGAGAATCGAATGCCCTACACAGCGGTTTCTCCGGATGATCCCGCGTTAGGCGCATTGGATTTTGATCATGCTTATGTGAATTCCATTTCAGGCGTGCTGGCAAATCACGTGTACAACTCGCTTTTGATCGGCAGGCCGTATTTTCTGCAAATGATTGAAGACGCAGAAATCGCCGGCCGATTCGCTCATGAAAAGCTCGGTGCGAAAGCAGCAGCCGTAACCGCGCCGGGTGATGGATATACTCTCGCTAGCGCCATTGCGGAGACGCTGCCCGGCATCAAACTCTTGCCCAGGTCGGACGCAAGAGTCTTGAAATGGTCTGAAATCGTGGAGCAGAAACGGGAGACTTGGCCAATCCAGTATCTGCTGCCATCGGGAGCCTACGTTCATTGAAACTAGTCTAATTAAGACTAGTCTGAATAGTCTCATTAAGGCTAGGTGCTTTGTCCGGCGTTTTGGCGGAACTGAGGCCAGTCGACTATCAGAAAGTCTCAACTAATTCACGAGCCGTAAGATTCCAAACCGAGTTGGCACGTGAAATGTCTTTCCTTCGGGGATGACGCTCCATGCCAGAAATTTGCGGTGGTCGTCACCACCATCTCCTGCCGCTCGAAAGAAATTCACCCGCCATTCCGCGCCCGGCCGAATCGGGCTGAGATTCATCGACGAGACTGGTATACGCATTTCCGCAGTCCAAATATGATTCTTGGCGTCGATGTGCGCGGCGTGCTCGAAGCCAGAGTTCCAAGAAGGATCGTTAAAAGGGTTTTTGGTCTTGTCGATTTCAAGATCGATCCACTGGTTATTGGGAGCCACCTCAAACTCATAGTAGTGATTCACTCGCTCCGGCTGAGGGTTCAGGAAAACCTCGGCAACATCACGAT
>DASQYT010000010.1:0-3259 GCA_035639075.1 Candidatus Elarobacter sp. | reverse complement strand
CTGGAACGTGGGCATCAACGGCGGATACCCGGCCACAATTTTTGCGTTTGGTTGAAGAATAGATTCGCGGATATAGGCTTCGTCGGCGGTAACGGTGGAGCCATCCGCCAGGAGAACTTGCGCGCCATATACGCCGTTAAGGGAGGGAGAAGGTCCCGTGCCATTGGCGACGTGACAAGTGATGCAGGCTTTTTCGGCAAAAAGTTTTTCGCCGGCAACGGCGGGATTGGTGCTCCCGCCGGAGGAGCCGGAAAGCCATGCGGAGTAGTCCGACGGTTCCATGACGGTAACCCATCCGCCCATCAGCGCGTGGTTGGTGCCGCAATACTGCGAGCAGAAAAAGTGATAGCGGCCGGGCTTGGTGGGGCGGAACCACATGGTGTTGTAATGCCCGGGAACGACGTCCATCTTCACACGGAATGCGGGAACGAAGAAATCGTGTATGACGTCTTCGCTGGCTAGGATGAGGCGAACATTGCGGCCGACGGGAACGTGCAATTCATTGATTTCCTTCAATCCGTTGGGTTGTTGCGCTTTCCACATCCACTGCTTGCCGACCACGTAGACGTCGAGCGTGTCGTGCGGCGTGTTGCGATAGTCCACGTAGACAACGGCGCCCCAGCCGAACATGGCCATGGCCAGAATGAGGGGAACGATCATCCACACGGCCTCGAGCCGCGAATCTTCGTGGGTGACAATACCGATGGCGGTCGATTCCTTGCGATGGTACTTGAAGAAGAAAAAGACAATGGCAATAGTAATGGCGGCCGCAAAGAACACGCAAATCGCGGTGATGAAGAGCATCAGCGCGTCAATGTGCGGCGCGAAGTTGGACGCTTGCTCAGGATAGATTGGCAATTGCGACTGCACGGCTTAGCGAGCTCCTCGTTCCAGGCCACCGGCAAGCGGCTGGCGCAAATTCCTGGCGGCCGCCAGCGATTCGCGGCGGCGGGAAATCAAAATACCTCCGACAATACAGAGAATCGTCAGTACGCCGCCCAGGCGGATAATCTTGAGAATCGAAGCGCTGTATCTGGCGGTGGAGGGGTCGTAGTGATAGCAAAAAAGCAAAACATGGTCGATGGGCGAGCCGATCTTTCCCGCGGAGGCGTCCACGAGTCCGAGGCGCATGTCGCGGCCGGGGAATTCGACGCCGTAGAAGTAGCGGGAGATGCGGCCGTCCGGCGTGAGAATCATCACGCCGCTGGCGTGGGAGAAAAGATTATTTTTCGCGTCAAAAGAGAAACGGAAGTTCGCGGCTTTGGTCGCGGCCTCGATGGATTCTTTCGAACCGGTTAGGAAGTGCCAGCCGGAATCGGTTTCCGGACGGCGGAAATGAGCGAGCGCCTTCTTTTTCTTTTCGGCGGCCATCTCCGGAGTTTCGCGGGAATCGAAGCTGACAAAAACAACTTCATAATCGCGACTGGGATTGAACGAGAGCATTCTCAGCACGCCGACCACACCCTGTTCGACCTGATCGCAAAGCATGGGGCAGCCGTAATAAACGAAGGCCAGGACCACCGGCTTTTGCTGCTGGAAATAGTCTCGAAGCTGAACGCTGCGGCCGGTTTGGTCACGGAAGGGCAGGTCCAGCGGCATTTGCCCGTTAAGCGGCGGTTCGAACCCCACGTTTTGCAAAACCGCGGGCATGGCCGAAGCCGCGGGGCTGGCACTGGCAGGAACCGACTGCGCGCGCAGCGTGGTGCCAGCGGCGAGCAGGAGCGCGGCAGTCGCGACGATATGGTGAACTTCCTTCATGGCGCTATTTCTTCTTCTCCGTCGAAGCTGCGGGCGCGGGGGACAAACCCTTTTCCGCGACGATCTTCATCGCATCCTTGACAGGAATCTGCACGATGCCGCTGGACCGATCAATCCACTCCAGCTTTTCATTGGCCTCGGTGTCGTCTTGTATCTTTTTGCGCAGATCGGCCTGCGGATCGGCTTTCTGGCCAGGAAAACCAAAGCCTTGTAGCCGGGGCTCAGGCGGCAATTCCCGTTGATGAGTCTCGCGCGATGGCGGCGGAGGCGAATCGATCGAAGCCGTAAAGGCTGTGGTATAGCGCAGGACAAAAATACAGATAAATGCAGAGGCAACGACAGCTAAGCCCAAGGCAAAAAGATATTTGTAGATCACGCCAGCCTGGATGTCGCGCTCTTCGAACGACACGTCCGCGTGGCGCGGCTCGTGACCCGTGTTGTGGGACTCAGTGCTCATGATGCTCAATGGCCCCCGCAAGATCCGGGTCTCCAAGCGGCAGCAGCGGGCACTGTTTCAAGTTGAATGCAAAGAAGCCGAGCCACAGTCCGCCGAGCGCGAGGGGCAAAACAATATCCAGCCAGGTCGGCACGGCACGAGACGTGAATTCGGGGCGCGTCATCCAGAACAGGTCCACAAGACGCATGAAGATGAGCCAGATAGCGATCCTCGGGAGCACTTTCGCGTTGCGCTTCACATCTTGCGAAAGGAGCAGGAAAAAAGGCACAAAGAAATGGAACACCAGGACGATCACCGCGACGACGCCCCAACCGCCGTACAGCCGTGTGCGGTAGAAACTGATTTCCTCGGGCTGGTTACCGGACCAGATGATAAGCAGCTGCGAGAAATCGAAATACGCCCAGAGCATCATGAAAGCGAGGAGCAATTTTCCCAAGTCATGCAGGTGGCGTTTCTGCAGGACGCTGGCGAAAGGCTCGCTGCGTGCCAGAAGCACGACGACTGCAATCATGAGCGACATTGAGGATATCAATTGTCCGGCGACGAACAGGAAGCCGTAGATGGTGGAAGCCCAGTGGGGCGAAAGAGACATGGCCCAGTCGATAGCTGCGAAGCTCATCGCAAAAACATAAAGAATGATGCCAGGACCGGCCAGCATTTTGAAGCGGAGACGCAAAGCGCGGTCTTCGGGATTGGCGTCCTGCTGCTTCGACAAAATATTAAAGATGAACATCAGCGCAAGCCAGACAACGAAATAGATGGCTGCGCGAGTGTAAAAACCACTGGTCGTAAGGTAGTTCTTTTGAAAGTCCGAGAGAGCGCCCTCGCCGGTTGGCGGCGCGTTGAGCCAGCCCTTCTCGTCATCGTGGCCCGAATAGAGATAGTGCATCCCGAATAACACGATGGGCAAGAAGGCGATGGCCAGCAACGGCAGCGTGCGGGAAGCCGATTCCAGCGGACGGCGGATGATGATGCCCCAGTGGCCGCTAGTGAGATGCTGCAGCATGACCAAACCTAGCGAGCCGACGGTCAAGCCTAGAATCA
>DASQYT010000009.1:0-5730 GCA_035639075.1 Candidatus Elarobacter sp. | reverse complement strand
GTGACGCGGCCGCTGCGGACAAAACTCTACTGCCGAGAACCCTGGGCGCGATAACGGGATTTGGAACGATCAATTGGGTGTTGCGGATGCTGAAGGAGAAGAGATCTCAGGCGGCTTTCGCAGGTCCAGAATCTTGAAGCCTCTCGGTACTTCAAAGAGCTTGGCGTCCGGCTCACCGAATGTGATATCCGAAACTTCGAAGTTTTGCGTGCCGGAGAACGGATCCTGACGCTTGCTGATGAGGTTTACGCCAAGCCGGGGCGAAAACCAAAACTCGCGCTTGGACATAAGCGGACTGTTGTTTCCAATAGTGCCCGCGGGAATGACCGTAGTTTCCCGCGTGCCGACCGTCTCGAGCCCACCGATGGATTGCTTGCCAAGGTCCTCCGATTCCGAAGTTGAACCCTGCGCCATGTGCGCCTTGGCAGGCGGCGTGTACGGCAAAGACTCTGGTGGAGAAAACACTTCCACCTGGCAAGTGCGCCCGTGGGGCATGCAAATGTAAAGCTCGTGAGAGACGGGGTCGCTGATTTCGATTTGCGTGACGCCCGACTGGGCCTTGCCATCGTCCGGAACGAGCGCACGCCGTTCCTGGAAGATACGACCCGCCGCATCGCGGGCGATGGCGCGGCGGTTCTTGAGGGTGATACTGCTGCCGTCCGGCAATTGGCGAATCCATTCCGTGTTCACCGTGGCGGTGAACGGCGCATTCGGCAAGGACGGAATGAGAATGCTGAGCAACACCTCGCGCGTGCCTCCGTCCGGGATGCGTTGAGGTTGCTGCGGCGCTTGAGCCAGAAGAGAGCAGTTTGGCAGAAGAAGGAAACAGACAAGCGAAAGGATCGGGATGCTCTTCATGATGCAGCCTCCCAGGTGCAAGCCGATTATGGCAGATTTTTCGGGCTTGCGCGACCCGCCAGCCGAGAGTTCGCTAGGCCTGGCGGTCCTGGAATTCTTCGTGCCAGGCCATCTGGATAGCTTCGAGCTTGGCCTCGTTGGAGGCGGCGGGATCGCCAGAGAAGCCGGGGAGCTCGGTGATCCATTTGTGCATGTCGGTAAAGCGGACGGTGAGCGGATCGACGTCAGGGAATTTGTCGGCCAGGCCGATGGCGATATCTTCGAAATTGTCCCAGCCGAAGGTTGGCGGCATGTGGCTCCTGAAGGAAGTTTTCAGTTGTTAGTTGTAAGTTGTTAGTATGAGAAAAAGAAGATATGGGTTGTTTCCGCCTACGTACTGGGAACAAATAAGATCACTCAATGGTCGAGTTCCTTGGCGTAATTTTTGTTCCAGTCGGGAATTTCGACGACGATGTCGGTAGTGCCGTCGGGTACGGTCTGGCAGCCAAGGCGCGACTTCGGCGTGATGCCGGGGGCTTCGTCCAACTCGTCGAGCTCGGCGTCGGTGGCTTCGTTGCAGGATTCGAGGCCTTCGCGCACGATGACGTGGCACGTGGAGCAGGCGCAGACACCTCCGCAGGCGTGGTCGAGGCCGGCTTTGATGCCCTCGGAGATGTCGAGAATGCTGCCCGGGAGGCCGTTGTGGCCGTAGGGAATCTTTTCCGGGTCGACTTCGATGGTCTTGCCGCTGGGAAGAAAGGTGATTTTGTATTTCTTCGTGGCGGGTTTGTATCTGACTTCTTCGATGTATGGGTTGCTGCCGCCCATGTTGTCCCCCAAAAAACCAAAGATGGCGGCGTAAGGCCGCCGCTACACTTCGCGATGCTCAATCTACCTGCGACGGATCGCGCCGCGATTTACGATGGTAGAACAGGCTGAAGCCTATCCTACCAAACCTAGACTTCGGCCAGCTTGCGGCCTTCAAGCGCCGTCGAAACTGCGGAATTCATCAGCAGCTCCGCGAGATGCTCGGTTGCACGATTCAGTTCGTCGATGCGCTTGCGAATTAGTTTGTAATCGCTGCCGGCTACGGATTCCCGCAAAGCGGCGACACTGGCTTCGATTTTAGCGCGTTCTTCGGCGGACAAAGCAGCGGACTGCGGATTGGCCAGCGCTTTGGCGGTGGCTACAAGAATCGATTCGGATTCGGTGCGCGCTTCGATAACCTGGCGCTCGGCAAAATCCTGCTCGGCGTATTCGATGGATTCTTCGAGCATGCGTTCGATTTCAGAATGGTTGATGCCGTAACTGGGCTGGACTTCGATGGAATGCTGGTCGCCGGTGCGAAGGTCTTTCGCGCCTACTTGCAAGATGCCATTGGCATCGATCAGGAACTTCACTTCGATGCGTGGAAGGCCGGCGGGCGCGGGCGAAACGCGAAGAGTAAAGCGAGCGAGCGAGCGACAATCTCTGGCCAGTTCGCGTTCGCCCTGGAGAACGTGGATGTCAATGCCGGTCTGATTGTCGACGCCGGTGGTGTAGAGCTCCTGGGCGCTCGCGGGGATCGTGGAGTTGCGCGGGATGATCTTTGCAACCGCTCCGCCGTAGGTCTCGATGCCGAGTGAAAGTGGCGTGACGTCGAGCAGCAGCATGGTTTTCACGCCCTGGTCGAGAATGTCGGCTTGGACGGCGGCGCCGAGCGCCACGACTTCATCGGGATTCAGTTCGATGTGCGGCGGCCGGCCGAAAAATTCCTGCACGGTGCGGCGGATCAAGGGAGTGCGTGTGGCGCCGCCGACGAGAACGACTTCGTCCATGTCCGTGGGCTTGAGTTGCACGTCGGCGAGAGCCTGCTTCACGGGGCCCATGGTGCGGTCAACCACAGGGCGAATAAGGGCGTCGAGAGCGCAGCGCGTGAATTTGTGAATGAAGACTTTGCCGTTGGGCAATGGAAAACGAAGCGTGGCGGTCTCTGACTCGGAGAGCTGATGCTTCACGTCGATCAGCGCTTTGCGAAGCTCCTGGGCGAGTTCGCCATGCGGCGAAAAATCAATTTCATCGTGCTGGAGAATCAGTTCGTGGACAAAGGCTTGCAAAAGATTGTCAATGTCATCGCCACCAAGATGAGTGTCGCCGTTGGTGGAGAGAACTTGATAAATGTCGCCGTCGCTAGTGGAAATGAGCTTGAGAATGGAGATATCGAAAGTGCCGCCGCCGAGATCGTAGACGGCGACTTTGCCGCGCTGCGTTTCATGCAAGCCATAGGCGAGCGCGGCCGCGGTAGGCTCGTTGACAAGGCGCAGAACCTCGAGGCCGGTGATTTTGCCGGCGTCCTTTGTGGCCTGGCGCTGTGCATCGTTGAAATATGCCGGGACGGTGATAACGGCGCGGTCGACAGTTTCGCCGAAGTGGGCTTCAGCCCAATTCTTCAGTTCACGCAGGATAAAAGCGGAAATTTCCGGCGGCGTGAAAACTTTGCCGCCGAGTTTGACGCGGATGACGTTTTTGCTCGATGGATCGATGCGGAACGGAAACAGCTTCAGTTCATCCTGGATATCGGCGGGACCGCGGCCCATCAGGCGCTTGACGGAATAAATGGTGCGCTCGGGCTGCGTGAGAAGACGGCGACGCGCCGGTTCGCCAACGGCAATACTGCCATCGGGATCGAGGCTGACAACCGAGGGACAAAGCGTGCTGCCGTAAGGACCCTGGATACACTTCGGCTGGCCCGTCTGCGGATCAAGATAGGCGACGAGGCTGTTGGTGGTGCCGAGATCAATGCCGACGATACGTCCCATGATTGCCAAGTACTTTCGAAAAACCTCAGGCCTGAAGGCCTGAGCTACAGCAACTCCTTTTGAACGTTGGCGACCAGATTCCGGATATAGGAGCGGTGATTCAGCAATTCGTTCAGCTTGGCCATGATTTTTTTTCGCGTAGCGGCGTCGCCTTGCAGAGCAGCGTCCCATTCGCGCGCCGCCGCTTGAAGCTGCGCGTCGACTTCGCCGAGTTTCTCTTGAAACTTTTTCTCGGCGGATTCGAGGCGTAACTTCAACGTGGCGAGATCGCCTCCCGCGGCTTTTGCTTCGCGAAGTCCGTCGAGCGATTCGTTCAGCTCGAAAACTTCTTCGAGCAGCTCCGGCGGGGCCTGCTGCTTGTGCTCGCCTTCCTTGCGCGCGCCTTCGATGCCGAGGAGATATTCGACGCGACCAACGGGATCGCGCAAAGTGCGATAAGCGTCGTTCAGTTCCGAGCTGCGTCGCAAAGAGAGCTCACGCTCATGTTCGCTGGCGTTAACGAAATTGTCTGGATGGAACTTCCAGCTCAGCTGCAGGAATTTTTGCTCAAGAGCACCCATTTCGATCCAGAGCTTGCGGGGCAGACCAAACAGCTCGAAATAGCCGGAATTGTTCGACACCGCTAGGCCGTAAAGGAGCTGCCGCAGCCGCAGTTGCGCGCCGCGTTGGGATTCTGGAAGACGAATCCCTGGCGCATCAGCGTCTCTTCGTACTCGAGCGTCGTGCCGTTCAGATACAGGAAGCTTTTGGGGTCGACGAAGAGGCGCGCGCCGAATTCCTCAAAGATTTTGTCGCGGTCACGAGCTTGCGTGTCCAGCCTCATGGCATAGGAGAGGCCGGAGCAGCCGCCGCCCTGCACGCCGACGCGCAGGCCGCCGACATCGGGAGACACACCTTCCTTTTCAAGCAGCGCGCGGATTTTTTGGGCGGCGCGTTCAGTGAGGTGGATCTTCGCGATGTTTGGACTTGCGACTTCTGTTGCCATTTTCGATTACCCTAAATCCCGGGCTGCGTTAACCTTGCCAAGCAAGAGCGCATCATGCTGTGCCCCTACAACGGAGGCGCGAGCAACTGCCACCTTACGAGGCTTAGTGCGACGCCTTTTCGTGGACCGGGACTTCGACGCCGTGCTTTTTCTTCCAGTCGCCGATGGCGGCCTTGATGGCGTCTTCGGCGAGCACGGAACAGTGAATCTTTACCGGCGGGAGCGAAAGCTCGCGCACGATGTCCGTGTTCTTGATCGAAAGCGCCTCTTCGACCGTCTTGCCCTTCACCCACTCGGTAGCGAGCGAGGAGCTGGCGATGGCCGATCCGCAACCGAAGGTCTTGAACTTAGCTTCTTCAATGACCTGGGTATTAGGATTGATCTTCATCTGCAGCTTCATCACGTCGCCGCACTCCGGCGCTCCGACGAGACCCGTGCCCACGTTGGGGTCTTCCTTCGAGAGGCTGCCGACGTTGCGGGGATTGTTGTAGTGATCAACCACTTTATCGCTGTATGCCATTAGCCGTTGCTCCTTGCCAGATTCACGAGATTACCGAAACCCGCGCTCTTGACTGCCTTGTCCGTGAGCGAAACGTTCGGCACGGAAGCCGAACGGCCCGCGGTCAATTGACGAAGCGCGTCCTTGATGAATTCCGCGCCGAGCCCAAGCATCTTCAGAAAGGCGCGCACCTGCTGAAGCTCATGGAAAGAGCGCTCGCCAGCGACGGCGGCCTCTTCCCCTTCTCCGCCATAGGGCACGAACGTCACGCGGAAAGCCGCGCCGGTGCCGCCGATGGAGCGATGAATGCGAATTGTTCCTTCATTTGCCATGTTTCTTCCAGTCCTTTAGGCTGTTTGCCATTTCACCTTGGAAATATCGATTCCCTCTTTGGCCATTTCGTAAAGCGGGGAGAGCTCGCGCAGCTTGGTGACGACTTGAACCATCTTGTCAATGACGTAGTCGACCTGTTCCTGCGTGTTGAAACGGCCGAGGCCGAATCGGATCGAGGTGTGAGCGAGGTCTTCGCCAACACCCAATGCTTTGAGTACGTAGCTAGGCTCCAGGGTTGCCGAAGTACAGGCAGAGCCGCTGGAAACCGCGATGTCGTT
>DASQYT010000008.1:0-3715 GCA_035639075.1 Candidatus Elarobacter sp. | reverse complement strand
AACAAATCAGTGTGGATGACCTCGTCTTTTGCGATCGTCAGCCGCTCTTCATGGCGAAACTCCGTCGCTGAAGCCCCCGTCGGCATTGCCAGCACCGTGCACAATCCCGCGAAGACCAGCGCCAGGGCCGAACCGCGCCGGATCCGCCGGCGGAAGAACATGGCTCCCAGTCCCGCCAGCGTCACCATCGCCAGCACCTCGAGGAGTGTGATCATGGATTGCCATCCTTTCCACATTGCGCCCTGAAAGATCAGCAAGCTCAGCAGGTTCGACCCCCCGAATCCCGCTTCCTCCAGTTTCAGCTCCCAAGGCACGACATATGTCGTGTAAAGTGCGTAGGCTCCCGTCGCCGCCAGCCCTAAAACTAGTCCCCAAATCCATTGCATCGACTTGCGCGCCCGTTCCTGAAATTGCGCCAGTCGCGAGGGCAATGGCTCGTCTTCTTCGAGCATTGCGCGAGTCAGCAGCCGCGATTCGCGCTCCAGCGCCCGCAGCAACGTGCGGCAGGTGTCGCATTCCTGGGTGTGCGCGGAAACTTCCAGCCCGCGGACGCGATCCAGTTGGCGCTCGATGTACAACAAGAGCGTCATTTCGTCCAGATGCTTCACTTTTTCTCCCGGTTTTTCGCTCATGAAGCCCCTCCCGCCGCCAGCGCCGTGTTGCCTTCCAGCGCTTGCCGCAGTTCGTGCCGGGCACGCAGCAACACCACGCCTACAAAGGCGCGCCGCACTCCCAGCGCATCCGCAATTTCGTCGTAGCTCATATCCGAGTAGTAGCGCATCACCAATGCCATGCGCGCCCGTCTGCCCAGTTTTTCAAGCGCCTTGCGCACTTCTTCGCTGCTGCGCTGTTCGATCAGTTGATCCAGCTGGCTGGGGTCCGGATGCTCTAGTGGGACGTTATCGAGATCGTCCGTTTCCTTGTCCTGGCGAATCTTCCGCCGCCGCAAAATATCCCAGCAGTGGTTCGCAGCCACCTTGTAAAGCCAGGCGGAGAACGACCGCGTCGTATCGTACTGCGTCAGCTTGCCCTTCAATTTCATGAAAATTTCCATCGTGGCGTCTTCGGCATCTTCACGCGTCGGTAAGGCACGCCTGCAGAACCGGAATATCGCGGGTGCGTAATCCCGGTAAAGTTCGCCCCAGGCCTCGGCGTCACCCGCCCTGGCACGGGCAATCGCCTCCGTCGGTTCCTTAATTCCCGGCGCGCTCATCCGGCCTGGTCTCAGCGTTTCCATAGACTAGTACGCGCGGGAACCTGCAAATATTACACATTGCAAATCCCGCTCCGCTAATACTTGTACCCCTAAACCCTCTGTATTCTTGCCTTTACACCCCAGCTCGATGTTCCGAAGCCCCGATCTTTGCTCTTTCGGCCCCCTTCCAGCAATATTGCTGGAGGTTTTCCGCGTAGGGCCCGCCTTCCCATGCGGGCCGCTCTTCTTCCTAAAGTTGGTCAAAGCACAGACAGAGGCCAGCGACGAATCGAGCCTAAGTGCCAGCACTCTATCAGACTAGCCACCCAAGCTAAAGTCGAGCCTGCCATCTCAACGGAGTCACAGGAAAATCTGTCGTTACGCGTGGTGAAGGGCGAGTGATTTGGCTTACTGATTGCCGATCCGGCTGATTTCTTTTTGGATCGCCAGTTTGTCGAGACTCGATAGAGGCAGGCTTAGGAACAGGCTGATTCGTCTTTCGAGAATCAAATACGCTTCGCGAAACGCACGTTCGACTTGCTCCTGCGTGCCTTGAGTCGCTCCCGGATCGGCAACGCCCCAGTGCGCCGTCATTGGCTGCCCCGGCCAGACCGGGCAAGTTTCCCGCGCCGCGCTATCGCAAACGGTGAAGATGAAATCCATCTTTGGCGCGCGGGGTTTTGCGAAGTCCTCCCAGCTTTTGCTTCGCAAGCCATCTGTCGGCAAATGCGCCCGGCTGATCTGCTGCAGCGCCTCGGGACTTACAACACCCCGTGGGTGGCTCCCCGCGCTGTAAGCCGTGAAAACGGGTCGGCCTTTGCCGTTGAGAATGGCCTCGGCCATGATGGAACGCACCGAATTCCCCGTGCACAGAAACAGAACGTTGTAGGGTGCCTGCATTGTCGTCGTCGTTCAGCAAGATGCCAATAGAGCAGACCTGTCATTCTGAGGCATCCGACGAGGATGCCCGATCGAAGATTCCGGCTCCTGTCGGAAAGAATCTCAACTTCAAACGTTTCAGCAACTTAATGTTTGGACGCGGTGCGCAAGCTCTCTCGCTCTCACTGGCAGCACGTCGGCGCGCAACAGGCGTCCGTCTTTTTCGCGGACTTCGCCTTCGTCGCCCGCACAAACGCGCTCATGAATTTTCCATCCACTTGCGGCGCGAGCGAATCCACATCCAGGCCTTTTTCCGTCAGGAACTCGCGCGCGTCTTCCACGCGGTAAATGCGCGTCGGCGCAATCTCCACCTGCTCGAAACCAGCGGACGCGAGCTTGTCGCGATACTCGTTTTCTTCAAGCGCTCCTGCCACGCACCCTACCCACAGCAATACGTTTTGCCGGATCTGCGCATCCACTTCCCCTCGCGTCACCACATCGGAAACGGCCATTCTCCCGCCCGGCTTGAGCACGCGAAAAGCCTCTCTCAACACTTGGTCCTTGTCGGCGGAAAGATTGATCACGCAGTTCGAGATGATCACGTCCACCGAATTGTCCGGCAGAGGAATGTGCTCAATCTCTCCGCGCAGGAACTCGACGTTTTCCGCGCCCGCCTTGCGCTTGTTCTCATTCGCCAGCGCCAGCATTTCATCCGTCATGTCCAGACCGTATGCCTTGCCTGTCGGTCCAACGCGCTTCGCGGAAAGCAAAACATCGATCCCTCCACCGGAGCCGAGGTCAAGAACGACTTCACCCGAGTTTAATTTCGCGAGCGCGGTTGGATTTCCACAGCCAAGCGAAGCTTGCAGCGCTTCCCCCGGAACTTGCTGCATTTGCGTCGCGTCATAGAGATTCGAAGTGATTGGATCGCAACTCGTCCCACTTGCGTCCGCCGTTCCGCAACAACTTCCGCTCTTCCCCCGTAGCGCCGCCTGCCCGTATTTTTCCTTAACAATTTCCTTGATGCTTGTACCGTCAACGCTGTCCATGCTGGCCTCCCAATGTCCTGCCGGAATTTTTCATCTCCATATTATATTTCGACTCTAAATCGACCCTCAGCTTCGGATTGTTCGCGTTTCGATCTTCCAATTTGAATTTTCCAGTTTCGCTTTTCCATTTTCCGCCTCGCGTTACCCGCACACTTCCACAATATCCTGCGGCTTCAACGCCTTGTTCCGCGTGCAGCACTCCGAATAGAGAAACTGCAGCAATTCCTGTAGCGCTTCTGTATTCGCCGTATGCCGCAAGAACGTGCTTTCCCGCTGCACGTTCACCAGCCCTTCGTTCTTCAGCTTCTCCAAATGATGCGAAAGCGTCGAATTCGGAATTTCCAGTTCTCCCTGGATGTCCCCCACCACCAGCCCCTCCGGATGCGCCGACAAGAGCAACTGCATGATCCGTAGCCGCGGTTCCGTCCCCATCGCGGAGAACATATCGGCGTATTTCGCCACCCGCTCCGCCCGCTTTTTGTTTGACCCGTTTTCCATATTTCGATATTTGCAGAAATATGGTTGGTTGTCAACGTTTCTTTCTTTGGCCCCCAGCCGGACGAGGTTTGGTTCTCGGTTGAGGGAGATTTCC
>DASQYT010000007.1:0-4780 GCA_035639075.1 Candidatus Elarobacter sp. | reverse complement strand
AAGGGGCTTGCTTGTCACTTTTTGCAAATCGTTCCCACCTGCCTCTGAGAGGGAAGCTAGGATGGATGACCCCACGCGCTGGTGTGAAAACGACGCCAGCAATTGAAACGCGCCTTCAGGGGCCCCCGATCCCAAGCGGGGGCCCCTCTTTTTTCCGCAGGCCGGGCAGAAATTTCCGAACCATTAGTTAATCTGCTGGGAAGCCAAGAGAGTAGTTTCCTGCAAGGCGAAATTGGCCCGCACTCACGGCCGCTCTTAGATTTGATTCGATCTAACCACTCAAACCTCAAAACTAATTCACTCTGCGGGCGACGGCGATGCGTGCCTGGCCAAGCGCATGGGCCACCTGCGTTTCGCGCAGGCGGGAAGCGTCATACTCGAACGATAATTGCTTCTTCGATTCGTCGATGCGGAACCGACGCAAGCCGTACGTGTTCGCGAATTCGCCCAGATGCCGCAATTGTTGTTCCGTCAGCGGTGATTGCAATTCGTAGGTAACTTCGACGAGGGTCATGGCGGCATTATACCAGCCGCCGCGGAATTCGAGGCATATCCGCAGGTAACCGGAATTCATCTAACATGGTGATATGTCCGATTCATCGCCTGCGCCCAAGCCTCCGATTCCAGAACTGGCTGTCCTAAACACACCGCCAAAAGTGAAGGATCCCGTCTGCGGAATGACGGTTACTCCGGAAAAAGCCGCCGCCAAAATCGAGCATGCTGGAAATAGGTATTACTTCTGCTCGAAGGGTTGTGCCGAACGGTTTTCGCGCGACCCGGAGAAGTTTCTCGCTGCTCCCGCTGTTGCAGGAATCCACCACGGTTCCGCGTCGGCGGAACACGGGGCGGCGCATCGCCCAGAGGCGGCCGCGTCCCGCGTGACAACTGACGAAAAAAAGATTCGTTACACCTGTCCGATGCATCCGCAGATCATTCAGGTGGGTCCAGGGAGCTGCCCCATTTGCGGCATGGCCCTCGAAACGATGGACGTTTTCGCGGAGGTGGAAGCCGCCCCCGAGTACGAGTCCATGCTGCTGCGTTTCTGGATCAGCGCGGTGCTGTCTCTTCCGCTGCTGCTCCTTTCCATGCTTGGGGACTTGGTCGGCGTCCATCTGACGCCCAGCGTTCGAAATGGAGTCGAGTTTTTTCTTGCCACGCCGGCAGTTCTTTGGGGTGGATGGCCATTCTTCGAGCGTTTTTGGTCCTCGCTAGTCAATCGCAGCCCGAACATGTTTACGCTGATCGGGCTGGGCACCGGCGCCGCGTACCTCGAAAGCGTCATCGCTACTTTTTTCCCCCAAGTGTTTCCGGCCTCTTTCCGCGGAATGGATGGCGCCGCGCCGGTTTATTTCGAAGCCGCTGCGGTGATCACCACACTCGTTCTTCTCGGGCAGGCTTTGGAATTGCGCGCCAGGCAGCGCACCAGTGGAGCCATTCGGACGCTCCTGAATCTCGCGCCGCAGCAGGCGCACTTGGTTGCGGCAAATGGCGCGGAGAGCGATGTCCCGCTCGATCAAGCAAAACGCGGCGACAAACTTCGCGTCCGGCCGGGCGAGCGCATCCCCGTGGATGGCGTCATCCACGAAGGCGCGAGCGCCATCGATGAATCCATGGTGACCGGCGAACCCATGCCAGTCGAAAAAAGCGTCGGCGATAAAGTCACCGGTGGAACGCTGAACACTAGCGGCAGTTTCATCATGGAAGCGGAGCGCGTCGGCAGAGAAACGATGCTGGCACAAATTGTGAAACTCGTCAGGGAAGCCCAGCGCAGCCGCGCACCGTTGCAGCGACTTGCCGACCGCGTTGCGGCCTATTTTGTCCCGGCGGTGATTGTGGTGGCGATTCTCTCTTTCGCAGGCTGGATTCTGTTCGGCCCGGAGCCACGCTTTGCGCACGCGCTGGTGGCGGCTGTGTCCGTGCTCATCATCGCATGTCCATGCGCCCTTGGCCTTGCGACCCCGATGTCCATTATGGTTGCTGTTGGTCGCGGCGCGCATGCGGGTGTGCTGGTGCGCAACGCCGAAGCGCTGGAAACACTGGCCAAAGTCGACACGCTGGTCGTGGATAAGACCGGCACGCTCACCGAAGGCAAGCCCCGAGTCGCTGCGGTAAGTGTTTTCGAAGGAGGCGGCTTCAGCAAGGAAGGATTGTTGTGGCTCGCAGCGAGCCTGGAAAGAGCAAGCGAGCATCCACTGGCGCGCGCCATCGTGGATGCGGCAAAAGATAAGGGAGTCGAACTTGCCGAAGTCAGCGAGTTCCGCGCAACTTCGGGCGGCGGAGCGGAAGGACGCGTGCTCGAAGATCGAGTCCTTGTGGGGACCCTGCGATTCCTGAAAGAACGCGGAGTAAAAGGCGCAACCGGAGAAACGCTGCCAGGCCTGGATCTTGGAATTGAACGAACGGCGTCGGTGAGTTTTGTTTTCGTGGCGGTGAACGAACATTTAGCCGGAATGATCGCGCTTACCGACTTCATTAAGGAATCGACGCCCGAAGCATTGAAAGCCCTGCAAGAAGAAGACCTGCAAATCGTGATGCTCACAGGCGATCTGGAGACCACGGCGAAATCCATCGCAAAACAGTTGGGGATTAAAAAAGTCGAAGCCGAAGTTCAGCCGCAGCAAAAAAGTGAAATCGTGAAGAGGCTGCGCGAGCGGGGCCACATCGTTGCGATGGCAGGCGACGGAATTAACGACGCGCCAGCGCTCGCGGCAGCGGACGTCGGAATCGCCATGGGCACAGGTACGGACGTGGCGATTGAAAACGCGGGCATCACTTTGGTGAAGGGCGATCTTCGCGGCATCGTTCGCGCGCGCAAGCTGAGCCGCGCCACAATTCTCAACATCAAACAAAACCTAGCCTTCGCTTTTCTCTACAACGTGATTGGAATTCCCGTCGCAGCGGGCGTTTTCTTTCCTTTTTTCGGTTGGCTGCTGAGCCCGATGATTGCCAGCGCGGCGATGAGCTTCAGCTCCGTGTCCGTCATCGCCAATGCCCTTCGCCTGCGAAAAGCCTCACTCTAGCGATGCAAACGAAGTATACGCCCGCGCGGGAATTTTGCACACCAGTCCACAGATTTGCACAAGTGTTCGATACGAATTTGATTGACGCCGAAAAGAGGAACATTTATCTTGCGCATCAGATTGAACCGGGAAGCTTAAGAACTTTACGGATCAATTTAGAGGGCGCAGCAAGATTAAACATCGGCCGCGCCGCGAGATTGAATCGCGAAGCTCGAAGCCTTAACGGTTTTGTCTGGAAGGCGCGACTAGCCTAACGGCGGTCACGCGACCAAGTTGGTTCGAGAAGAACAGTAACTTAACAGTTTCGTCGAAGGGGCGCAGCAAGCGTAACAGCGAGTTGTGCCGCGAGACAAAAACCGGGAAGCGAAAAGTCAGAACGGACCGGGTTGGAGGGCGCAATTGCCGCAAGGTGGTTGTGCCGCCGGACGAAATCGAAAAGGTTAGAAACTTTACGGCTCAGTTAGAGGGCGCAACAGGCTAAACACCGGTTGCGCCCTCAAAATTTTTGAGCCCGGCTCTTCTCCGACGGGAGTTCAGTCCCTTAACATCCACGCACTACTAGCAATTCACTTTTTTTCGGCGGGTTCGAGCAGCCAAATTTCATCGGAGATGTGCCGGTAGTTTGTGGTGATCAGTTTTTTCCCACCATGTGAAACGTCGAAAGGAAAATTCGTTCCCACGAAATGCACATTGGAGAGCGTGCGCGTTTCTCCGGACTTCATGTCGTAGACCCGAATCTGCTGGTTTCCATCCGGACCTACGACTTGAAAACCAATGCGTTCTCCGTCGGGCCACCACACGGCCCAGCCACCGGTCTCCGTAAGCCGTCGTAGACCAGTGCCATCGGGATGGACGATGAAGACACCGCTGGAAAAACTACGGCTGGGACTGAAGCTGATCCATTGCCCGTTCGGAGACCATCGCGGAACCGTACCGGGAGTTTCCATAACGCGGCGAGCTTCGCCGGTGCCGTCCGCGGGTGCGACGTAGACGCGGGAGATTTTGTTTTCAGTGCGTGAGAAGACAATCGAGCGGCCGTCCGGGGATACATCGCCATACGCGTCGCTGCCGGCACTCGTCGAAGTCGCAGGCCGCGCCGTTCCACCATTGGTCGGAACACGCCAGATACTCAGAGGTTCCGTTCCCCAAGTATTGAAGAGGACCGAAGCGCCATCGGGCGCGAAGCGAGGATAGATTTCAGGAGTTTTGCCGGATGTGATTTGGCGTGCTTGCCCGCCTTCCGCAGGAATGATCCACAGATGCCATGACCCGTCAGGCTGATCGCGCGAATAGACAATTTCCTTGCCGTCCGGAGAAAAAGCCGGAGCCCACAGGCGAGAGGAGTCGGTGAGGAGCGTGGCCTCTGGGCCGTCCGAAAGTGGATAAAGGACCAATGAAAACCGGGAGCGGGAATTGAGAAACGCGATGGTGCCGTTTCTAGCGACGCTGGGATGAGTGTCCGGGCCGGGGCCGCTCGTCAATTGCACTGGCGGCTTTGCGTCCAGCGGTTGCCACCAGATGTTCGATGCGCCTCCGCGATTCGAACGGTGGATGATGCCGCGTCCATCGGGGGCAAAAATCGGAGAATCACTTACTACACCTTGTGCATCTTTCGTCAGGCGCGCCGGAGTTCCTCCTTGTGCCGGTACGGTCCAAATCTCTCGATTCATCCCACCGCGGCTTCGGGAGGCTGCCAGGAGGTTGCCGTCTGGGGACCACGAAGCGCGCCCAAAAAACGGATAGACGTCATCGCCTTTCAA
>DASQYT010000006.1:0-5928 GCA_035639075.1 Candidatus Elarobacter sp. | reverse complement strand
CCTCGGCCTCTTTGTTGGTATCCAGCCTGCGGAGAATTAGCTCTTGTTCTGCGGACAATGCATATTGCGAAACGATGCCGGCCCCGTGACGGCTGAGCAGGACCGTCTTGGTCTGCTCGGAGAACATCTTGCCTTCCATGTCGCTCCCAACCAGCAGAATTGCGATCTCTTTTGCAATTCGGTTGCTGCGACGTACGCTTTCTGGAGGCATTTCCACCCCACGCTGCACGATGGTACTTGGATTTCTCACGCTAAGTCACCGAATTTTGCAGACGCCTGCGCCGCTGCGCTCAACGGGCTCGGCTTGTTCAGGGCGTTGATGTGCGACGGGAGAAGAAACGGAAGCCGAGGATTCGCTAAATCCTGAAGGATGACCAAGACGGGAAGTCGCTTTCGGGGCGCAAACACGCCCCGATTGGCCGAGCCGTGAGTCGTTCTGCTGTTATTGCTTATCCGATTTGCGGACCGCCGGCTTACGCTTGTCCTGAATTGCCACCGCGTTTCGCGGCACGGGATTCGACAAATCGCGCACTGCGGCAAGTTGCACGCTCGCGTTAGAGCCAGCCTTTTGGCTCTGTGCTTGAAGTGCTCCTGATTTCTGCGCCGCCTTGGCTTGCGGAGTCATTGGCTTTCGCGCGGCAATCTCCCAAGTGTCCGTACCGTCGAAATGATCGGGATTCACTTCCGATTGCGCCTTGCAGGCGGGTGAGAATAACAGCAAGGCTCCAAATCCCGCCAACAGTACCGGTAACCTCAACAAACTAAATGGTTTCACAGGTGCCTCCGATTCATCTTGCTCCCGGAACCTAGGGGTCAGCAGTCCAGAGAGGGGGAGCCTTAGGACCAGATTCTCTGAATGGAGTTGATTCTCTCGTCCGCTTCTGCGGGCGTCGATAGATCGGGAGTACCACCCTGTATCCGGTTCGCCAACACCAAAGATGGGCGCAAAGGCAGCGGTTATAGAATCTATAGCCTTACCGGAGCGTTGGAGCTACAATATCCTTGTCGTTCCCGCCCCCGACACCCATTCACTCAGTTTGCGCCTTACGGTTCCCGGGTGTCCCATGGAAGCAGTTTCGCGGCGGTTGGAAGAACGCACTCACCTTACAGTACGAGTGGATCTCTGCAGCCTCGACATTCGCAATCGTACGCACGAGGGCCTGACGGATAACATAAGCACTCACGGCGCACGCGTGGTTTCAAGCGATCCTTTGAGACTCAATGAGCGGCTGAACTTGTGGTCGCTACCCGGGGACTTCCGGGCTCGAGCTCGAGTCGTTTATTGCGAGCCCCTCGGGCACAATTCGTTCGCCATCGGTTTGCAGTTGCTCGCAACTACTGGTGATTGGAAATAGCGTCTAACGAAGCGCCTCCAACGGCTCCTACCTTTGAAGAAATCCCTTGAGTATTAGCGCGAAAGCGCCAACAGCGATTCGTTGAGCTTGGTCAGGTCGGAGTCGAGCCGGTAGTAGCCGGGTCGCCAGCCTGCCGGAGCTTCATTGGGAGGCAAGTTAAGCACGGCAAAATCGTTCGCCGCCGCTTGCTCGCTCCCCAGCTTCGGGAATTGTTCTCCTACGTATGTGGCAGGGTGCTGGCTGACCACTCGCTCACATTCGTTGACGGATAGAACGGCGCGAAGGATGCCTTGGTTTTTGGCGTGAGGCTGGCAGAAGTAGAGAGTCGGCATATTTCGGCATCATCGGCCAATCTGTGAAAAACAGGAATAGTACTTTCGGCCCACTGTCCGGGCTTTCACTCAAGACGATCAGGCATTCCCACCCGCACAATAAAGAACTATGTTTTCAAAGACTTACGGAATTATTTTTCTCTCTGAACACCGCACACAGTAACTAAAAAGAACGCGCCTAAAATGAAAGCTTTACCATTTTTCTCCAACTACCGCTCACGGCTGCAAACGCAGCAGTCAGGAGAAGAAGTGCAGCGGCTGTGCTAATAGAGAGCCGAAAGGTAGGATACATCTGTCGCAGGCATTATCGGCCTCCCAATGAGAAGCTCACTCAAGGAGAGCTGTGGCCCGCGCACTGCAGCACCCCAAGGTATGCACTCCACGGCCCCACAGTTTCCCTATATTGATGAGCCATAATCCTTGAGATTTGGTGCAGATGAGTTAAGTCATGAGCTGCCCAGGTCGCCAGCAGCTCTGACAGAGTAACTACCCCTAGGGATGGATGCCGTCCACGCCGCGCAAGATCCTTTTTCCGCAGGTTCAACGCCCGCAGTTCGCCGAGGTTCTCTGACCGCAATCGCGCAAATTCATCCAATGACTGCCCTAGCGACTTACCTTGACTCTCCCGTTCTTGTCCCCAGCGGTCAAAAGGCTCAAACGTCTGAGCCTCGCCGAATTGCAGCACCATCCTCGCCCGTGGCATCCAGTCGGTGCGTTCGCCGTGGATCAGATGGCCCACGACATCGAACGCGCTCCACGTGTTTTCACCTTCATTTCGGAACGTCCACGCTTCCGGTAGGTCACGCAAAAGCGCATTGAGTGCAGCGGGGGTGCGAGTGAGAAGCGATATTGTGTGCGCCAGGTTATGCTCCATAGTGTTCCTTAATTCGTAACCGGTGATTTTCGAGAGACTCTGATTCTGTGCAATGGTTCCAAGAGAGTAAGCTGGGCTCAAGGATGCATCATTTCCGCGGCCGTTAGCGCATAGATCGCGGCGCTATCGACTATCTTTCGCAGGTCCACGTATTCGTTTGGCCCGTGCGCGACCGACAGCATCCCGGGACCATAAGCATAGGCCGCCACGCCCTCTGCGGCGTAGAAACGAGTCTCCAGCAGCCCGGGACACAACTCAAACCGCGGCACTTCGCCTGTAACGGCTTGCACACTTTGGGCTAGCACTTTGCCGAGCGGCTCTTCCTCAGAGCATGCCGAGGATCGTCCTTCCTGGAAGACTTCCCATTCGAGTCGAATACCTTCGCGCTTGCAGCTTTCCAGCGCGGCGACTATCTTTGACTTTTCCTCCTCCATGTCTTCCTCTGGATTGATTCGCCGGTCGATGGTGAACCAGCACTCCTCCGGCACCACGTTGAAGTTTGCGCCCCCGCCGCTCTGTCTTCCAAGCATCAGGATGGAATGCCGTGCTTGATCCGCCCCGATGTTATAGCCTGTAGTTTTCTGCTCCACTTGTCGCTTCAGTTCCTGTAACCCCTGAACAACGTGAACCATCTTTTCGAAAGAGTTTTCTCCCTGGTGCTGCAAACCAACATGCGCGGATTTCCCCAGCACCCGGACGTGAAGCGAAATCGCACCGCGGTTCGCGTTCCACACCACACCGCTGGTCGGCTCCGCCAAAAGCATCCCAATCCCGCCACGGCCCAATCGTCCCTGCGCTGCCAGCCACGCCGAGCCGCCCTCGCCTCCCGTCTCTTCATTGGGAACCAGCGTTAAAGCAATTCGCCCGTTCAGTTCGGCGCCGCATTCTTTGAGCGCGAGAATGGCGTACAGCATGGCCGCAATCCCGCCCTTCATGTCGCACGATCCCCGGCCAAACAAGAAATGGTCTTTCCTCGAAGGCTGGAATTGCTCCCTAGATTGCGCCGGAACTACGTCGTAATGCCCATGAAAATAGAGAACGCTCTCTCCCCGCCCGTGGCTGGCAATCAAGCAGATGGGCTTCTCGCCGGAACCTTCTCTTGGTTGATCCGCCTCCAGCCGCTCGCATTCCAGGCCCACTCGCTGCAATGTCTTTTCAATAAAATCAGCGCAAGCGCGATAATTCTTCCCCGGTGGATTCTCCGTTGGTATCGCGACCAACTCGCTCAGCAGCGCGGCCATCTCCTCCTCGCGCTGCCGCAGCCATTCCATCAGCAGGCCGCTTCTTGCCTCAGCACTAAGCATTGGTTTGGTCATGCCGCAGTATGTTAGAAATCCAAACGGATAACGCCAAGCTCCAATTTGGTGCCACGCGAAGCATCAATCGTTGCGTTAGGATTCAGCGCCTGTGGTAGGCTGTGCCGCAATGCAACTCTCAAGCGGAGAAGATGCGTGATCACCGCTGCCAACACGTTCCCGGTACTACGCTGGGTCGGGCTGCTGTGGACCATTGTGTGGCTGCCCGCCTACATTCGATTTTGGGGCTGGGCCAATCTGTTGCATTTGTGCGATGTCGCGGTGCTTCTGGGATGCGCGGGATTGTGGTGGGGGAGTTCCTTGCTGATTTCCAGCCAGGCGGTCAGCTCAGTGGCGGCGGGAATCCTCTGGTCCATCGATGTTGGGTGGCGCTTCGTTACCGGACGCTTTCTCGTCGGCGGAACCGAATACATGTGGGATGCGCGTGTACCGGTCTGGGTCCGGCTGCTTTCTACCTTTCACCTCGCTCTCCCACTGGCCTTGCTCTGGGCCATGCGCAAAATTGGATACGACCATCGTGCCCTCGCATTGCAGGCCGCGATTGCCGCGGGACTTTTCATCGCCTCGCGCTTTTTGCCCGCGGGCTTCAACATGAACTACGTCTATCAAGATCCTCTCTTTCATCGCTCCTGGGGACCTGCTCCTGCGCACCTCGCAGTGATCTTTGTTGGAGTAGTTACGCTGCTGTACTGGCCGACGCACCTTGTCCTGGGCTGGCTGTTCCCAGTGGCCAGTGTTGCCAAGTAATTTAAAAGAGCAGAGAAGCCTGGAGCCGGAGAAAATGGCAAGGGAGAAAGAAAAGAATCGCGATAAATATCTCGCCATGCTGAAGACAGCCATCGAAGAGGCACGTCTCGGCCTCAAAGAAGGAGGAATTCCCATCGGCGCGGCGCTATTCGATCGCCACGGAAAGCTCTTAGGACGCGGCCACAACCGCAGAGTCCAGGAAGGCGATCCTTCCGCGCATGGCGAAACGGATGCATTTCGCAAGGCCGGCCGGCAGCGTAGCTACCGCGACAAAATCATGGCAACCACGCTGGCCCCCTGCTGGTATTGCAGCGGCCTAATACGCCAGTTCGGCATCGGCACGGTAGTCGTCGGCGAATCCGTGAATTTTCGTGGCGGTATCGACTGGCTCCGCGAAAACGGCACCGAAGTCTTCGACGCCCGTTCGAGCGAATGCATCCAGATGCTCGCGAAGTACATTGCTGACCACCCTGAGATTTGGAACGAAGATATCGGCGTGGACTGAAGGACCGGCGTGACTCCTTCCAAAACTTCGATGCACGGGGAATTGCCTGAGCATTTCAATTTGGCGTCTCATTTTTTGGATGCGTCCGCCGCGCTGCACCCTGAGCGCATCGCCATCGTTGGCGAGCCGCGCGAAGTAACTTACGGTGAACTCGCGGCACTCGCGAATCGCGTGGGGAATGCGCTGCGCGCGCAAGGTGTTTCTCGCGGCGATCGCGTTCTGATCGTGCTGCCGGATTCGGCGGAATTCATAGCCGCATTTTTTGGTGTCGCAAAAATCGGTGCTGTCTCCGTGCCCGCAAATCCGTTCGCGCGATCCTCCGATTACATTCATTGCTTCGAGAATAGCGAGCCAAGTGCGGCCATCGTGTATTCCGAATCGCTTGCCGAATTCTTGCCCGCTTCGAGTGTGCGCCCGCAAATTCCGATTGTCGTCGTGGGCGAGAGAGAAATAGATTTGCATGGAGTGTCTTGTGCGAAATGGAGCGAATGGATCGCGGCAGCGAGCGGCCAACTCGCGGCGGCGGACACTTCGCCGGGCGATCCCGCTTTCATGCTTTACACCTCCGGAAGCGGCGGTACACCGAAAGCGGCGGTGCATCGGCACGCGGACTCGCTGGTCGCCAGCAGGAATTACGCGCAATACGTTCTTGGCTTGCGCGCGGACGATCTGACATTTTCCGTTTCCAAGTTGTTTTTCGCGTACGGCCTGGGAAACGGAATGTATTTCCCGCTTTCCGCCGGCGCCCGGATGATGCTGAATCCGGAGCGCACCAGCGTGCCGCATGTGATTGACCTGG
>DASQYT010000005.1:0-5390 GCA_035639075.1 Candidatus Elarobacter sp. | reverse complement strand
GATGCCGCGGTCGAAGGCGCCATCGCCTCCAAGTATCGCAATACCGGCCAGACTTGCGTGTGCACGAATCGCTTGCTGGTTCAGGACTCCGTCTACGACGTTTTCGCTGCCAAGCTCGCCGTGGCCGTCAAAGCGTTGAAGCCCGCTCCCGGCTTCGAACCCGGCGCCACGCAGGGACCGCTCATTGACGACGCCGCCGTTCAAAAAGTCGAAAGCCACATCCGCGACGCCCAGTCCAAAGGAGCGAAAATCCTCGTCGGCGGCCATCGCCACGCTCTTGGCGGGCGTTTCTTCGAGCCCACCGTGCTCACCGATGTCACTCCGCAAATGGCCCTCGCCCGCGAAGAAACTTTTGGCCCCGTCGCTCCGCTCTTCCGGTTCAAGACCGAAGCCGAAGCCATCGCGCTCGCCAACGACACTGAATTTGGACTCGCCGCCTATTTCTACGGCCGCGACATCGCCCGCGTCTGGCGCGTCGCCGAAGCCCTCGAATACGGCATCGTCGGCATCAACAGCGGCCTCATTTCCACGGAAGTCGCTCCCTTCGGCGGCGTAAAAGAATCCGGCCTTGGCCGCGAAGGCTCCAAATACGGCATCGACGAATTCGTCGAAATCAAATATATGTGCTTCGGCGGCATCACCCCCTGACGCACCAAACCGCAAGCACCTCGGCACATATTCATCGGACAGTTTCCGATTATCCGCATACGGGGATATACTTTTTCGAATGTATGAATTCAAGAAGGTGGAAGAAGAACCCGAACCCCAGGCTTCCGGCAGCCGCTTCGGGCCACCGCGCAAGCGCACTATCGCAGGCCTTCTGGACCCAACGCAATACCCGCCCATTCGTCCAAGGTGTTTTGCATGTTCGCAGCCGTTGATGGTCGCTGAAATCAGCCGACACATCCTGAGTTGTGACAAGGTTTCGGCTCAGGATTTGGCGCGGTTCAAAACTGCGCAAGCCGAGTTCAAGGCGAATCCAAGCCGCGCCCGAGAAGTGGTTGAAGCGTTTGTGAATCGCATTCGGCTAAATCGTGGCTTTTATGTGGGGGACCAGTCTCAGTAGCTGATGCCAAGCTAGCAGGCAAACACTCAGCCCTGTCCTGCCTACGCCATCCCCGCCAGCACTCTTCGCATATAAGCAAAGCTCCCTGTCACGCCCGGCATCGGATCGTCGGCATGAATCTCATACTCCAAATCCACAAATCCTTTGTATTTGATCGCGCCAAGCGCCTCAAAAATCTTTTTCACCGGCATGATGCCCTCGCCCACCGCCACCTGGCTCTCTTTGCTCTGGAAGTTCGTGAGGTCCTTCATGTGTACGTTAAACAGCCGCGCGCCCACTTCGCGGATCGCCTGAACCACGTCCGTCCCCGCGCGCACCGTATGCCCAACATCGATGCAGCACCCCATCCGTGGATCCATGCCCTGCACCGCCTTCAGCACATCTAGCGGCGAATGCCACAATTTATCTTCCGGCCCGTGATTGTGGAGCGCGAAGCGGATGTCGTACTCCTTCACGAACTTTTCAATCCGCGGCAGCGTCTCCGGCGCGGGGTCGCCCGCGACAATCACCCCAATCCCCGCCCGTTTGCAGTACTCAAACTTGCTCCGGATATCCGCGTCTTCATCTTTCGGGAAATAAATCGTTCCGACGGCATGAAGCTTGATGCCTGCTGCGGCATAGTCTGCCAGCGCGGCGGCCTCCGCCTGCGCTTCCATCGGGAGATGATCTTTTACGTCCTTCGCATTCAGCGCCGGCACGTTGAGTTGCTTCAGGAAGCCGATCATCTGCGCGCGATTGAAGTTACGGAACGTGTAGCTAGCCACGCCCAGTTGAATCGCTGATCCTTCGTCAGCCGGTGGCTGTCCTGCCGCCGCTGCGAATACATCCTTCGAGGCAGCCAGCGCTGCCGCAGCCAGTGCGCCGGAGCGTACGAAATCACGGCGCGAAAAAATACTTCTTATTTTTGTCTCATCACCCGACTGGCACCGCTGCCTCTTAGACATGCGGCGCCCAGCCCTTTTCGTACTCGCGCCCCCACATCTTCATCGCTTCTTCGTCTCCCTGGATCCGCCCGTCTTTCGGATCGAGAACCAGCTCCCGCTTGACTTCCCACGCGATGTTCGAAAGCTGCAGCATCGTCACGGCGACGTTCCCCACGGAAATCGGCGCGTTCAGCTTTTCGCCTTTCCGGATTCCCGCGATGAAGTTCGCGAAGTGCCTGTCGGTCATGGAGTCCGCTCCGCGCAAGTCCGCGGACGACGTTGTGCTGCCCACCTTGAACTCATTCGTCTTGTTCCCTTTGAGGTCGTAGATTTCATAGCCATCGCGATCCATAACCACCGTCCCCGTGGTTCCCAGGATCGCCGAGCCGCGGTCGCGTCCGTAACACTTCATTCCCTGGCAGCACGTCCCTTCCCAGGTGAGCATTCTGTCCTCGTACACGAAGCTCGTCGTCAGCGTGTCATAGAACTGCCAGTCGTCTTTGAAGTGATATCGGCCGCCGGTCGCGGCGACCCGTTTCGGATAATCCACGCCCAGCGCCCAGCGGCACACATCCACTTCGTGCGTCCCATTGTTCAGCGTTTCGCCGGTCCCATAATTTCTGAACCAGTGCCAGTTGTATGGATGCACGTTGTCCCGGTAAGGACGGCGCGGCGCCGGGCCCTGCCACAATTCCCAATCCAGTTGCGCCGGTGCCGCCGCTTCTTTCCCCGTGCCGATGGACTTCCTCGTGTTGCTGTACCAGGCTTTCGCCAGGTACGGCTTCCCGATGATGCCGGTATGAATCTTCTCTACGATCTCCATGCTGTGTGGCGAAGAGCGCTGCTGCGTGCCCATCTGCACCAGCTTTCCATATTTCTGCTGCGCCTCCACCAGCATCGCTCCCTCGGCTGGATTGTGGCTGCAGGGCTTTTCCACGTAAACGTGCTTGCCCGCTTGCAGCCCGGCGATGGCCATCGGCGTATGCCAATGGTCGGGAGTGGCGATGGTGATGGCATCCACGTCCTTCTGGGCGAGGATCGCGCGAAAGTCCTTTTCCGCAGTCGGAGCCTCGCCCATCTCGCGCTCCGTGGCGTCGGCGAACTTTTTCAGGATATTGCCGTCCACGTCGCAGACGTGCGAAATGCGCGCGGCGCTCTTGTTTGCCTTCAGCGACGACAGATGAGCGTACCCGCGCCCGTTCAGCCCGATCACCGCAAAGTTCAGCCGGTCGTTTGCCCCCACGATCCGCTCATAACTTTTCGCCGTCGTTCCCACGGCCAGCCCCGCCGCTCCCACTGCCAGCGTATCCAGAAACTCACGTCGTGTAACCATCGTCTTCCTTCCTCACTTCTGGCGGCCCCTACCGCTCTCCCGCCACCGCAAATCATAGCTCGCAAACACCAGCAATTCCAGCCTTCGGCCGCGTCGCCGCGTAACGACACGTCTTTTCTTGATTCTATTTGTCCGACTGGTTGGTTTAGGCGCGCTTCACTTTCGCGTCTGTCATGCGGATGATAAGCCGCTTGCCGACCGCTCTAGCCGCCCGCGCAATCGTATCAAGCGTCACCGAAGCATTCCGAGGATCGAGTAGACGATCCAGCTGTGACCGGCTCGTGTGAATCTGCCTCGCCATCGCTTGCTTGGTCTTCTGCTGTTCTTGCATGGCTTGTTCGAGTTGCCACGCCAGTACCCGTTTGATTGCCACCGCCTCGGCCTGTTCCCGGATTCCTTCCTCTTCGAGGAAGCTATCGAAGGTTGACCCGCTGTGGTCCGTTCTCTTGCGATTTTTTCTTGCGCTCATGGCAGCCCTCTCTGATGTTTGTTCTTGTTGCTCCTCGCCAGTTTCAAATCGTCGTCAGGCGTCTTCTGTGTTTTCTTGATGAATCCGTGGAGTAGGACCATCCGGCCCCTCCTGTCGATATAAAAAAGCACGCGCGCGATTCGGTTCTGGGCCAGGCTCGTCCGCACTTCATGGATGCCGTCGCCCACTGGCCTGCAATAGGCATCCCAATCGGCCAGCCGAACTCCACGGTCTTGATATCCTCTCCGATGCGTTTCCGGTCATCGGCTGGCAACTCCTTGAGCCCTTCTCGCAGCCGCTCTCTGCCCGCTTCAGTGCGATAGAAGATCGCCGGAACCGCTTGCCCTGTCGTTCAACGATCTCAGACTGCAAGCCTGGTCTAGGGAAGGGCTTGGGTTTCTTACCCACGGAAAGGAGTGTACCATATACGGTACATATAAGGAAGTCCGTCTAAGGCGCGTGGATCACCCTCAACGGCGGTGGTCCGGACGATAGATCGTAAGACGAAGTTTGGCTGCCCTGCTCTCGGTTTATGAGGACGGGGCTTTTGCCATTGCTTCTTTCTTGCTCGTCTCTATGCTATCCCACAGCATCCAAAGCACTTAAAGTAATCCTTGACATACGTTACCAATATGCTATAATGGTTTCATTAAGTCGGCACGATCCCTTCGTCTACCCGCCATAGCCTTTGTGATCGAATATCCAGATTCTGTCCGTCCCTGTCAACGTTAAGACTCCGGTTTCGCCTGAAGTTCTTTAACCGCAACACTTACGGGCCTCCCCCCGTAAATGTTGCAAACGAGAGACTTACGGTCCTGCTAAACCCTTTGAATGCAACACTTACACGAAACACGGGGGAGGGTCTCAGTTATGGTTGACGGCTACTTATTGATGTCGTCTTTCGCTTCCAGGCGTTTCAGCAATGGCTGGAGAAACGGCTTCGTCGCATCCGGCGCTCCGCTGATCGCCTGTGTCATTTCCTTGGCGGCCGTCGGAAAATCGCCCGTGTTCGACGAAATCCGCGCCAGCGCCAGGTGGCTGATCCAGTGATTCGCATCCTTCTTCGGCACCTGAGGAAACAGTTCAAAGGCGCGCTTGGTGTTCCCCGATCGTTGCAGACCGCGCGCGTAGGAGTACAGCTGAATCGCGCTGGCCTTATCGAACGCTTTGGAAAGCACTTTGGCCGATTCATCCTTTCGCCCCATGGCATCGAGGATGCGCGATTTAGTTTCCAAGTTTTCAAAGCGCTCTTCATTCTGAATCGAGGTGTCTTCCCACTTCAGCGCTTCTTCCAGGTTGTAATTGTTGTCCAGGCACCACTGCGCCGCTTCGTCGAATCCCGCCCACGTGAATCCGCCGACGCTCCGCAATTCGTTCTTGACGCTCTTCAGCACAACGGCCTTCACGTCTACGGAAACGTGAAAGGGAACCGCGAGTTTCTCCCACCGCAGAGTCGCGGCCGCCGAATCCGGTTTGACTTCTTCAAAGGTGTACGTGAGCGCTTCGCGGAAATCCGCCGCTTGCGGCTTCGTGGTCACGCGCAGCGCGTCTTCCTTTTCGTCATAGCTGAAGCTGCCCCAGGAAGTCGAGTTCTTCGAG
>DASQYT010000004.1:0-10673 GCA_035639075.1 Candidatus Elarobacter sp. | reverse complement strand
ACGATTAGTCCGGTAAACACGGGGAGCGGCGCAGCCACGACTTATACAGCACCGTCTGCAGTGCCAACCCCGGCGCAGGTGACGGTTACTGCGACCTCGGTTGCGGACACAACAAAATTCGCGGCGGCCACAGTTACAGTTGCGCCTCCTATCGGTGTCTCCGTTTCCCCAGCGAGCGCGAGTGTCAGCGTGAACGCCACGCAGCAACTCACGGCGACGGTGACGAATGATCCGAGCAACAAGGGCGTGAATTGGACGCTGACGCAAGGGGGAGCAACGTGCTCGCCGGGATGCGGAACGATTACTCTTGCAAGCACGGCAAGCGGCGCAGCTACAACCTACACGGCGCCGTCTGCAGTACCAAGCCCCGCCCAGGTAACGATTAATGCGATCTCAGTAGCAGACACCACAAAGTCAGCGACGGCCACGGTGACCGTTTTGCCCCCCATTGCTGTCTCGGTCTCGCCGCCGACGGCGAACGTCACGGTGAACGCAACGCAGCAATTCACGGCGACGGTGACGAACGATCCTAGCAACAGGGGCGTGAATTGGACCCTGACGCAAAGCGGGACACCATGCTCACCAAGTTGCGGAACCATTGCGCCGGCAACGACTTCCAGCGGGAGCGCGGCGACATACACCGCGCCGGGAACAGTGCCAGCGAATCCGAATGTGAGTGTGGTGGCAACATCCGCAGCGGACGCCACAAAATCCGCGACGGCCACAGCCACGGTGACGCCTCCTATTGCCGTGTCGGTCTCCCCGACGACCGCTAATGTCGATGTGACGAAGACGCAGCAATTCACCGCGACGGTGACGAATGATCCGAGCAACAAGGGAGTGAATTGGACACTGACGCAAAGCGGGACGCCCTGCTCGCCGGGTTGCGGAGCAATTAGTCCGGCAAGCACGGCGAGCGGTGTGGCCGTGACTTATACCGCGCCATCCGCGGTGCCAAGCCCGGCGCAAGTGACAGTTACTGCGATCTCGGCAGCGGACCCGACAAAGTCCGCGGTCGCCACTGTGACTGTCACGGTTCCAATTGCTGTTTCCGTTTCTCCGGCAACCGCCAATGTCACTGCGAACACGACCCAGCAATTCACGGCGACAGTGACAAATGATCCGAGCAACAAGGGCGTGAGTTGGACGCTGACGCAAGGGGGAGCAGTGTGCTCGCCCAATTGTGGCACGATTGCACCGGCAACTACCGCGAGCGGCAGTCCTGCCAGCTATACCGCACCAGCAACAGTGCCCGCGAATCCGAACGTGACGGTGGTAGCGACATCGGTGGCTAACACAACGGTATCGGCGACGGCCGCAGTGACCGTCACGCCTGCCATTGCTGTCTCCGTCTCACCGACGACCGCTAGTGTCAATGTGAACAAAACTCAGCAATTCACGGCGACGGTGACGAATGATGCGGGCAATAAGGGCGTGAATTGGACACTGACGCAGAGCGGGACACCATGCTCGCCGGTTTGCGGAACGATTAGCCCGGCAAGCACGGCGAGCGGCGCGGCTACAAGCTATACAGCACCGTCTGCGGTGCCAACCCTGGCGCAGGTAACGGTAACCTCTGTCTCGGTAGCGGACACGACGAAATCCGCAGCCGCCACAGTGACCGTCGCGCCTCCAATCGCTGTTTCCGTTTCACCGGCGACCGCCAACGTGCCAGTGACAGGAACGCAGCAATTCACAGCGACGGTATCGAACGATGCGGGCAATAAGGGAGTGAGTTGGACGCTGACACAGAGTGGGACAGTGTGCTCACCGGGTTGCGGGACCATTGCGCCGGCAACCACTCCTAGCGGGACTGCGGCAACGTACACGGCACCAGGAAGTGTTCCAGTGAACGCGGATGTGACCATCGTGGCCACTTCCGTAGCCGACACCACCGTTTCGGCCACCGCTACAGCAGCCATCAAAGGGGTGACAGTCTCCGTCGCGCCGACGACCGCCAGCGTCAATGTGAACAAAACCCAACCATTCACGGCGACGGTGACAAATGACGTGAGCAACAAAGGCGTTTCCTGGACCCTTACGCAAGGCGGGACGGCATGCTCTCCTTCTTGCGGCACGATTAATCCGACAAGTACAGCGAGTGGAGCATCCACTACCTACACCGCGCCCGCAAGCGTGCCGAATCCGGCTCTGGCGACACTAACCGCGACGTCCGTTGCCGATTCAACGAAATCTGCAGCTGCAACGGTGACCGTGACACCGCCCATTTCTGTCTCTCTGTCGCCAGCCACCGCCAATGTTTTGCTGGGAACAACGCAGCAGTTCACGGCAACCGTCTCCAATGATGCCAGCAATAGTGGCGTTTCCTGGTCCCTTATGCAGAACGGATCAAACTGCTCGCCCACATGCGGCACTCTTTCTTCGGCCAGCACTTCGAGCGGTGCTCCCGTAACTTACACTGCCCCAGCCAGTATGCCCGCCCCGGCCGGTGTAACGATCGTCGCGACCGCTTTGACCGATACCACAAAGTCCGCCTCGGCACTAATCACTGTCACGGGGCCGTGCGGCACGGGCAGCGAAGCTCTGCTAAAAGGCCAGTACGCCTTCCTCTTGCAAGGCTTCGACGCTAATGGACCAGTAGGCATCGCCGGCAGCTTTGACGCAGACGGCGCTGGAAACATCGCGAATACCGTCGGCCTGGAGGACATCAATAGATCTTCGGGTCCACAGACGAACTTGACCATCCTCTCGGCGGGGAGCTCCTATTCGGTCGGCTCCGATAATCGCGGGTGCATGACGCTGGTCAATTCCGCGGGGACAACAACTACATTCCGTTTCGCTTTGGGCTCCATCACTGGCACTCCAGGAATTGCCAACAAAGGCCGGATTGAGGAATTCGACGACGCCACGGGCACGGGAACGCGTGCTGCGGTCGGAGAGATCCGCTTGCAAGATCCCGCTTCGTTCTTGAATGCCCAATTCTCGGGGCCTTATGCGTTTGGGTTTTACGGGCAGGACAGCGGAGGCGTTCGCTTCGCGGTTGCGGGAACCTTTACTCCCAATGGACTCGGAGCTATTAACGGCGGTGCTTTCGATTCTGATGCAGGCGGGACTTTGAGCGCCAACACGCCGATAACCAACGGCACTTATAGCGTCGGAACGAACGGCCGTGGGACTTTGTCCGTAGCCATCACTTCCAGCACACCCAATCATCTTGCCATGTATATGATCAACAGCGCGGACGCATTTTTTGTAACCACCGATAGCCTTGCACTCGCTCCGATTTTCAGCGGAGAGGCGCAGCGATCAGCCACAGCATTTACAACTTTATCCCTGAACGGCGCGGCGGTCTTTCATCTTTCGGGCGATTCGAGCAATATGGGGCATGATGCGGTGCTCGCGCTCGCCACGGCGGACGGAACGGGGAATCTGACCTCATTCCACATATTTCAAAACATCGAAGGCGTCTTTACCACGCAAACCGTCACCACTGGAACTTACTCCGTGGCGCCGAATGGGCGCGTGACCCTGAGCAGTGTGGGTCTCAATCCACCACCCGTGCTCTACCTCACCGCGCAGAATCAAGGCTTCGTCGTGGGCACGGGACCGTTCGCGGAGATGGGGAAGTTTGAACAACAAACCGGCGGCCCGTTCAGCAACGCCTCTTTTTCCGGAGCCTACTTCTTTGGCACCGAGACCCCGCTAAGTCCTTTCGGCCTGGTGGAGACCGGCACACTCACCGCAGACAGCTCTACGACAACGACCGCTGTCACATCGGACCAAGCGAACGACGGAGACGGGATTCTCGTTCCCAACAGCACGTTCAACTACGCATTCGCGTTCGCACCGGATGGTACGGGCAACATCGGAGGTAGCAACATCACGACCACCATCCTGATTTCACCGAGCAGACTGGTCTACATGCAAAACACGCAATCCCCTCCGATAATCTTTGTCATCGAGAAGTAGACTACACAGTTCAAGACACGTTTGAAGAGGGCCGGCGCACCGGCCTTCTTTATCTTTTGTCTCGATGATTTGACACTAAAGGCGCGGCTCGCTACTTTTGAACTCTTCTCCGATGCACAAAATCGCGCTTCTTGGCGCGTCCGGCTGATTGGAATCGGGATCAGAAAGGGATAAATGAAAGTCATCGTAGCGGACAAGATCAGTGATCGGGGCGTGCAACTGCTGAAAGAGCAGCCGGGCTGGAACGTCGTGATGACGAGCAAAGATTCACTGAACGCGGAGATTGCCGATGCGGACGCGTTGATTGTGCGCAGCGCGACGAAAGTCACCGCGGAATTGCTGGACCGAGGGGAAAAATTGCGCGCCGTGGGCCGGGCAGGCGTGGGTGTCGACAACATCGACCTGGATGAGGCCACGAAGCGCGGTGTTCTAGTGATGAGCACGCCCGGCGGAAGTTCCGTCAGCGTTGCCGAGCATACCTTTGCTCTGCTGCTGGCATTGGTTCGCCAGCTTCCAAGATTCGATGCTGCCATGCGCGAAGGCCGGTGGGAAAAATCGGCTTCGGGCGCCGAAGTGCGCGGCAAAACCTTGGGTCTTGTCGGTCTCGGGCGCATCGGCAGCGAAGTGGCGTCGCGGGCGGAAGCATTCGATATGCGCGTTGTTGCCTATGATCCCTTCATCAGCGAAGCGGCAGCGCGGGAACTGTCCGTGGAACTCGTGCCGCTCGAGCAACTTCTGGCGGAGTGCGATTTTATTTCACTTCACACGGCGGTAAGCCCGCAAACGCGGGACATGATCAACGCCGGGTCGATTGCGAAAATGAAAAAGGGCGTGCGCATCATCAATGCGGCGCGCGGAGAGCTGATCAACGAGGCGGATCTGGCGGCGGCAATAAAGAGCGGCCACGTTGCTGGAGCGGCACTCGACGTTTTTGCGGAGGAGCCGCCGAAAAATTGCCCGCTGATCGGGCTTCCGAACGTAATCGCTACGCCACACGTTGCGGGTTCCACGGCCGAGGCGCAAGAAGAGCTGGGCACACAGGTTGCACTGCAGATCCGGGACTACCTTGTGGAAGGAGTGATTCGCAACGCCGTGAACCTGCCGGCGCTTTCGCCGGACCAATATCGGCGCGTGAGACCGTATCTGGAATTGGCGGAGCGGCTTGGGTCGCTGGTTTCTCAGGCGGCAGGGACGCGGCCGGCGCGGATTCGCATTCGGTATGCGGGCGAAGTGGCTGAGGTGGGAACCCATCTCCTTCGCAGCGCCGTGCTTGCAGGTGTGCTTAACGCGGTGCTGGACGAAAAGGTGAACGTGGTCAATGCGCCGGCAGTCGCGGCAGCAAGAGGTTTGACCGTGGAGGAGGAGACTCGAAGACGCGAGCATGGCTTTTCAAACACTCTGGAAGTCTCCGCGCTGCCCGAAAAAACCGGAGCGGCACAAGGTTTTACCGCGGAAGGCACGGTCCTGCACGACGGCTCGCCGCGCGTGCTGCAGATCGAAGGAATTCCGCTGGAAGCGCAGCTTGAGGGGACGATTCTTTACTTGAGAAACCGCGACGAGCCTGGAGTCATCGGCCAGATCGGAACGACGCTTGGAAAGCTTGGCGTCAACATCGCCACATTTGCTCTTGGACGCCGGGAGGCGCAACGCGGCGCGGACGCTGTCTCGCTTGTGCGAGTGGACGGGAAAGTGTCGTCTGCCATTCTCGAGCCGATTCGGGCGATTCCCGCCATCACTGAGGCTAAACTCCTGCATCTCAATTGATTTCTATAAGTTAGGCCCGCGGCCGCCGCATGTTGCCGAAACCTCAAGGGTCTACTTAGATTTTGACGAAGGCGCACCCCCCTGTTTTTCGCAAAGAGTGCGGATCTATCTGATTTCAAAAGGTTTGCTGTTTGTTGTCGCGCCAAAGAGTGCGTAAACGCCTGATTCTAAAGGGTTGAATTTCCGCGGAAGTATGCATTATTGCAAAAGAGTGCGCAATCGTAGGAAAAAAAACGCGTTAAGGCAGAAGCCAGAGAAATCCGATCCAAGTTCGCGGGGGAAAGGATGCTGGAAGGCTAAACGCAATCTTCCCTAACAAAAAGTATGCGCTCAAACAAGAAAATGTCAAAGGGAAAGATGGTAGAGGTGGAGAGCGCGCCGAAGGCCGCAAGAGGTATGGAATCACGCCGGAAGCGGAGCGCAGAACTGCCCGATCCCCCCGGCTTGAAGGCCGGAATCCGATTCGAGCTGCGGCGGCGCGTAAAAAACGCTGGATGGAATCGAAACAACTTGACTTGACATTCTTAGGCATCCTGGGCTAAAAGCTAGCTCAACGGTAGCTTGTGTCGAGCGGTGGGTAAGGTTGCCCGGGGGATTATTGACATCTCGCGAGCGGTCTTGAGTCAGCGGCGAGTCGGCGCCACTTCTCATTTGTCCGGCACCTTCCTTTTAGGTTTGGTTCGATCTTCAATTTATGGTGCGCGAAGGGGGGAGTGTATGTATTCACATTCAATGAAGCGCAATTTTCTGGCGGGCTTTGTCGTTCTTGTTTTCGTGACAGCGTGCGCATGGGCGCAGACGGGCACGACTTCGGTTAGGGGCTCCGTTACTGACAAAACGGGTGCGGCCATTGTCGGCGCGAAAGTGGCGGTGGTCAACGCGGCGCAAGGGTTGCATCGTGAGAGTCTGACGGATGGCTCGGGTGCTTACGAGTTTCTCTCGCTTCCTCCGGGAAGTTATGTATTGACGGTTGAAACGAAAGGCTTCCGGAGGTTCGAGCAGAAAAACCTTCAATTGCTGGTCAACTCGCCAGCGACTGTCAACGCAACACTAGAAGTAGGCTCGGCCTCGGACGTCGTCGAGGTTTCGGCAGCGGCGGTGACCCTGAACACGACCGATGCTTCGTTGGGTGTCCCCTTTACTGAGCGTCAGGTAAAGGAACTCCCTCTTGAGGCGGGAAATGTGCCAGAACTGCTTTCCCTGCAAGCCGGTGTGGTTTACCTCGGTAACCGTACGGATATCAACCTGAACACGGACACGCGCAGCGGCGCGGTAAACGGAGCGCATAGCGATCAGAGCAATATCACGCTCGATGGTGTGAGCGTGAACGACGAGACGCAGGGCTTTGCTTTTACGTCAGTATTGCCGATTACGCAGGATTCTGTGGAGGAGTTCCGCGTTACGACTACCAATTACAATGCGGACCAGGGACGATCTTCTGGCGCGCAAGTTACGCTGGTCCGCAAGGGCGGTACAAACGCCTTCCACGGATCGCTGCTAGAATCACATCGCAACACGATAACCAGCGCGGGCGATTACTTTGTGAAGCAAGCGGAAATCCGCGATGGGTTTCCCAACAAGCCGCTCAAATTGCTCCGCAACGTATTCGGCGCGTCGCTTGGCGGTCCGATTCTCAAGGACCGCTTTTTCTTCTTCGTAAATTATCAGGGCGCCCGGCAAAGGGAAGAGAACAGCGTGGTACGCATCGTCCCAAGCGCGTCCATGCGCGATGGCGTGATTTTCTATCAGTGTGATTCAACGAGTGCCACAGTGGCAACAGATTGCCCCGGAGGCTCAGTCACCGGCTTGAGCGGGAAGTCCTACACCATACCGTCCCCCAATGGAACCACGGCCTTTACTGCTCTGTCGCCAGGGCAGATCCAGACAATCGATCCTCTGGGTATCGGGGCGAGTGCCGTGATGATCCCGTATCTGCGAAGTTTTCCTTTGCCCAATGACACGTCGGTCGGCGACGGAGTGAACTTCACCGGCTTCCGCTTTCGCGCCCCCATCTCGACCACGAACAACTGGTACATTGCGCGGGCTGATTACAAGCTCACACAGAACGGCAACCACACGCTTTTTTGGAGCGGAAGTTTGAGAAACGACACACATAATGATGTGCCTTACTTCGTTGGGGACAGCCCGGAGCAGACAACGTTGAATCTGAGCAAAGGGTTCTCCCTCGGCTATACTGCGATACTGAAGCCGACACTCATCAATAACTTCCGATGGGGCTTCATTCGGCAGAGTTTTGCCAACACAGGCAACAACTCGACCCAGAGATTCATCTTTTTCCGCGGGCTGAACGACAACAGCACTAGCAATTTTTCCAGCGATGCGGTCACACGTAGCCGTAATTTCCAGGTGCCGGTACACAACTTTGTGGATGACGTTTCCTGGAGCAAGGGCCGCCATACGATTCAGCTCGGTGGGAACTTAGCCTTTATCCGCAACCCGCGGGCGAGCCAATTGAATTCATTTAGCGACGGCGTCACCAACGCTTCGTGGTTGGACAACGCCGCGTTGGCCAATACGGGTTCCACTACCGACATGGATCCAGCCGCTTTTGGTTTTCCAGCAGTCGATAGTAGTTTCCAAAACAACTATGACTACCCAATGATTGCGCTCGTGGGCGCTGTGACGCAGGTCGACGCAACCTATAATTATCTCCGCGACGGCAGCATTCTGGCGCAGGGGGCGCCGACGAAACGTCATTTTGGCGCTGACTCCTACGAGCTTTACGTGCAGGATTCCTATCGCGTGAAACCGACCCTTACGGTCAACTTGGGTTTGCGCTACTCCTTGTTTTCTCCGCCATGGGAGACCACGGGCTTGCAGGTCTCGCCCACAATCAGTTTAGGGAAGTGGTTCAATCAGCGGGGAGCAAACATGCTGAAGGGCCTGCCCTCAAACCTCGATCCGCTGGTTTCATTTGATCTCTCTGGCCCTGCCAACGGTGGCAAGAACAATTGGTATAACTGGGATTATAAGGACTTTGGTCCGCGAGCCTCGTTCGCGTGGTCACCCAAGGCGAAAGATGGCCTGCTAAGGAGTCTTTTTGGTGATGGCAGCAAGACTACGGTTCGCGGGGGGGTTGGAATTGTTTATGACCGCATCGGTCAGGGCCTGCTAACTACTTTCGATCGGACCGGCTCGTTCGGCCTGTCCACGACGCTGACCAATCCGGCCGGGTTGGAGGATATGTCCACAGCCCCGCGGTTGACCGGGCTTAACACAATCCCCACAACTGACAACACAGGCGCCACTCTCTTTCTGCCCGCACCTCCAGGCAAATTCCCGCAAACGTTTCCTAGCACGCTGGATACAGGCGGCTTCGCCATTACCTGGGGAGTAGACGACACAATCAAAACGCCCTACTCCTATACTCTCGACTTTTCGGTCGGGCGGGAACTGCCCAATAACTTCTCCATCGAGGTTTCCTACGTGGGTCGGTTGTCCCACCGACTTCTGACCCAAGCTGATTTGGCAATGCCGCTCGACCTAGTGGACCCCAAGACAAAAGTGGACTACTTCGCGGCGGCCACAGCCTTGGCGAAGGTGGCCAAGACGGGTGCCCTAACCCAAAATGTGAGTGCCGCAACGATCGGCCCGACTGCTCAATATTGGGTGGACATGATCCAATCGGCATCTGCCGCAGGGGGGCAATACAGAATCAGGAGGTGTACTGGAGGGGTCACGACAGGAACCACAGATCCGGTGCAAGCAGCGTATGATCTTTTCTGTGGGTTTAACGGGAACGAGACAACAGCGTTGTTTGTCCTCGATTTGCTGGGAATTCGGGACAATACGGGCAAAAATCCCCCCTTCCTGCCGGTAGGAGGAGCGAACTCATATTTTAACGCTCAATATTCGTCGCTGTATGCGTGGCGCTCAATTGGTGCGGCCAATTATCACGCTATGGACTTCACACTGCGCCACCGCATGAGCCACGGAGTAGACTTTACGTTTAACTACAGCTATTCGAAATCTATCGATCTGGCGTCCGATGCTGAGCGCATCGGCGCGTGGGGCGGACTTGGCGGCGAAGTCATCAACGCCTGGCAGCCAAATGCGCTGCGCGGCGTATCCGACTTTGACGCAACGCACCAGATTAATGGCAACTGGATCATTGAGATGCCCTTCGGCCGAGGTAAGCTCATCGGCAGAGACGCGCATGGCCTCTCCGAGGCAGTTATTGGTGGCTGGGAGCTGTCAGGTCTAACTCGCTGGACAACGGGCTTCCCGGTGAATATCTTCAACGGGGCAACTTGGCCCACAAACTGGCAGCTTGGCGGTCAGGCAACCCTCATCGGTTCCGCAAAGACCGGTGTAACGAAAAACTCGGATGGTTCAGTGAACCTCTTTCCGGATCCCCTCGGACCGACGGGAATTGACGCGTTTCGTCACGATTTCCCTGGAGAGAGCGGTAATCGCAACGTGATTCGTGGTCCGGGCTTTGTAGGCTTGGACCTCGGTCTTAGCAAGCGTTGGAAGATGCCTTGGGCTGAAGGCCAGAGCTTTCAGTTCCGATGGGAGGTCTTCAACGTTCCGAACTTCACGCGGTTTGACGTCCAATCGATCACGAACGGTATCGACCAGTCCAGTTCGTTCGGGAAATTCACTGGATTGCTGACCAATCCTCGTTCGATGCAGTTTTCGGTACGCTACGAGTTCTAGGCAAGGCTACATCTGGCGGGATAGACCCGCCGTCACAAAAGCCGCCGCCGGGGAGCGAAAGCTCTCCGGCGGTGTTTTTTGCAACTTATGGGGGATGTCTAAAGGAAGTTTGGCCAATTCACCAATTCATTTGCATGAGACAGCAATAGTGTCCCAACCGTTGTGCCTCTTGCCTTCCGTAAATTATTGATGAGAAACACATAAGCGGCAAATTCCCTTGGTCTCGATTTGAACGGCGAATGCCGATTCTGCCACCCTGCGAAGCATAACTTCGTGGGGGTCATCGATGAACCGAGGCA
>DASQYT010000003.1:0-3781 GCA_035639075.1 Candidatus Elarobacter sp. | reverse complement strand
CGGTGGTCCCTTGAGCGAGCGCTAGTACCCCGGAGAAGGCGAGGGGGAGAAGAAGAAAAATGCGAATGCCAAATGCCAGCGCGGGAGACATAATCTACCGCTAACACGCCTGACTACCAGGTGGCTGTGACGAGACGACTCCAATCTGTTTGGATTTCCCCAAATAGGAACCTTCAGGCTTTAAGAACTAGACTGTAAGTGGAGTACACCAATGTAGGCTTGACTACGTTTACGCGGCGGCGACTTGACACTGGTGCCGCAGAGTCACATCTGCAACTCAGGATTGGCACTCACCCCGGTGCACAATCTAGCAGCTCACTTCCTATTTTAAATGTTCCACAAGGAATAAATCGGACAGATTACGGATGTAGCCAAAAACATAGTGTTCCTCATCGGGGGAAATGCGGGGACAGGCTACGCCAACCACGCCAGCCAAGTCAGTCGGGCTAAACGTTTTCCATGGCGTGCGGGCGCCGGTTTGGACATCCAGACGCGAAACCGGACACGAGGTTTCGCCACGCCGTCCGATAAGCAACGTCTTTCCATCGCTGGTCCAGCGCAAGGGCGTGTCGCCAGATTGTGAGCCGTGCATCGGTTGCGGCTCGCCGCCATCTATCGGAACTAAGGCAATTCCGTCGCTAGTAACGGCCGCAACACGTTTGCCGTCGGGAGAAAGAGAGTGGGCGTGCGTCCCCAAACTAAAACCTTCGGGGGTGATGGGACGAGGCTGCCCGCCATCCAGATCCATGACGTACACTCGCGGTGCGTGCCCCGGTTCGTGACCCTCAAAGAGGAGGCGTTTGGAATCCGCGAAGAACTGACCACCGCTGGGAACAACGTTGCTGGTGTGGAGAGTTTGCTGCTGTCCTACGCCAGTGGGTAGCAGCACAAAATCAGGGGGCGACATGTTCTGCCGCAAGACCAGGGCCCACTTACCATCGGGCGAAAACGCATTCGCTGAACCCTGTCCCAAACGAACGGCAGACGCTCCCTTTGTCTCGCGACTAAAAACCGCATATTCGCCACCACCGGCCTCGCCTGCCTCGATGAACAGCACGAGCTTTGCGTCCTCGGAGATGTCGACGGGAACAGTCCAATCCTGCCAGCTCAGGTCGCGTTCCTTGTTTTCTCCTGGCGCCAGGCCAATCGCGCCGGAGCGCATCGCGTCACGGGAAATCAGGGCACGGCCACTAGTACTGGCATCGTGCAGCGTGAGTGTCCCAGGTGCGCTTAGCAATTCGCGGAGCTTGCCAGATAAACTGACGCCGCGCAGCGAACGGCTGAATCCCGTGGCAGTGGCCGTGAACCAGACCTCATCCCCGGAAGGTGACCAGGCCAAACCCAAAGCGCTGGCCCAGCGCTCGGTCAAGTCAGACTTCTTGCCGCTAAGGTCGACCACGCTAACCGTTCCCCCGTCATCGCCCAAGAGATTGTGATCGATAAAAGCCAGGTGATCGCCCTTGGGAGAGAAACGCAGATTGCTGATCCATCCAGTGGTTTCATGCAGTACTTTGCCAATCGGGTATTCCAGGCGGCTCTGGCCACCGACGACGTGCACAACAGCCAGGCTGTTGCCGTCTGGAGTCCAGTCGGCATCTTCGACGTTATCCAGCAGGTCACGGGGAGCATCCGCACCGATAGATAGCTGTGCCAGCGTCCCGATATGCGTGAAATGATTGTTGCTGATGCGAAAGTGACGCAACACCGCCATTTGCCCGGCGGTCGAAACCGCCAGGACCTTTGTTTCTGAGAGTCCCAAATCACGGGATTCAGTCGAATTCGGGGAGCTGATAAACACCGTCTGCGGACTGCCTTCCCAAGCGGCGCTATATATGGCCGAGCGCGGGTCCGGAGCGAACCGGGCCGCCACTAGAGCACCGCGGCGGAAAGTCAGCTCGCGAAACGTCGGCACCGGTCGTGCAACAGATCGCTCACCAACAAAGAAGCCGGCAAGTGCAACCGCAACCACCGCCAGCAATCCAGCGCCGCCAATAAATGGGAGGTGCATCTGCTTCAGGCCGGTCGTGGCGGCAGGTTTTCCGTTCTCTGGCACCGGCGCCGCTACCGAACCTAAGCCCGCCGCGACCAGGTGCCGCGACGAGGGATGCCAGTCGCGCAGCAGGCGCTTGAGATCCGCCCGCATTTCGGCTGCGCTCTGATAGCGGAGATCGCGATCCTTTTCCAGCGCTTTGTTGACAATGCGCTCCAGCTCCGGCGGGAGCTCGGGGTTCAAGCGTACCGGTGCGGTTGGAACTTTGTTTAGGATGGCATTGAAAACTGCCGCCGACGTGCTCCCCTCAAACGGCAGGCGACCCGTGCACATTTCATAGAGCACGATGCCGAACGAGAACACATCAGTACGCGCATCCAGTTCTTCGCCGAGCGCCTGCTCCGGACTCATGTACGCCACTGTGCCCAGTGCAGAGCCCGGCGAGGTCAAGTGCTCGACGCTGACTCCGACAGTAGGTCCGGCCGTAGCTCCCGCAACCTTGCTGGGTTCCGATATGACTTTCGCTAATCCAAAATCGAGGATCTTGGCATGGCCGCGCCCGGTCACGAATATGTTCGCCGGCTTGATGTCACGGTGAACGATACCCTTGGCATGAGCTGCCTCGAGCCCTTCCGCAGTCTCAATGGCAAGGTTGAGGAGCTGACCCACCTCGAGCGGACGGTGGGTGATGCGGTGCTTCAGCGTTGCCCCTTCCAGAAACTCCATCGCGATGAAGGACTGGGCTTCATGCTTCCCGATCTCGTAAATTGTGCAGATATTGGGATGATTCAGGGCAGAGGCAGCGCGCGCTTCCCGTCGAAAGCGTTCGAGGGCCTGTGAGTCCCGGACGACGTCGTCGGGCAGAAACTTTAGGGCGACAAAGCGCCCGAGTTGAGTGTCTTCCGCTTTGTAAACCACACCCATACCACCGCCGCCGAGCTTCTCGATAACGCGGTAGTGCGAGATCGTCTGACCGAGCAAATGGCGAGGGCTCCAGCCTCGGTCGAACATAGTAGGATGGCTGAGAAGCCAAGTCAACGAAGGACATTACGCCAGCTATGCTTGGAATAACCACGCTGGCGTGCAGAAATGAGATTGTGCGACGATCCATCCATCATCGCGGCGGTGTAAGAGCTATGGTTAGGCCGAACCTTCCTTTTGACAAGCGCCGCTCAGGAGTCTACAGTTGCCGGCGCGTAGGTCCCTGTGACCGCACCCAACTGTTTCGAAAAGGTCGACACACAAGGAGATCTCTATGAAGAGCGCTTGGATGTGGTTTTTGATCAGCTTGCTATCGGTGGGGAGTGCCGCATGGGCGCAAGACAAAAAGGCCGGCGGCGGGACTGAGAAAGCTGTAGCGGCATTGGAACAGCAATGGCTTCAATCGCAGAAGACAAACAATCCTGATCTGGTCGCCCCGCTTCTGGCCGACAAGTTCATAAATACGGGGAGCGATGGGAAAGTCACCGGCAAGGCCGAGTCGCTTGCAACAGCGAAAGCGACCAAATATGACAGCGTCTCATACGACAATGTGAAGGTAACAGCATTTGGCGGTACGGCCATCGCGACGGGCGACTTCAAGGCAAAGGGCACCGATGCGTCGGGAAAGCCTCTCGACGCTCATGAGCGCTTTACTGATACATGGGTGAAGATGCCGAACGGAAACTGGGAGTGTGTCGCGAGTCATCAGTCGCCAGTAAAAATGTGAGCAGCCACAAACGTTGTTCCTGGATTACGGGCTACCCGGAACTTATGAGAATGACGTAGAACGGCCAACGCCCTCGGTCACGA
>DASQYT010000002.1:0-6601 GCA_035639075.1 Candidatus Elarobacter sp. | reverse complement strand
AATTTTGGTCGCCCAGCCAGACGCCGGAAAATGGCCGCTTGCTCGTCTCCAAAGTTCTGAACATCCCTCACGACGACATCATCGTTCACTTGAAGCGTGCCGGCGGCGGATTTGGCCGCCGACTCACCAACGACTACATGCTCGAAGCCGGCGCCATCGCCAAACGCGTGGGCGTTCCCGTAAAGCTCCTCTGGACGCGTGAAGACGATTTTCACCACGATCACTATCGCCCCGCTGGCTATCATTTCCTCAAGGGTGGTCTAGATTCCTCCGGCAAGCTGGTAGCCTGGCGAAATCATTTCGTCAGCTTTGGCGAAGGGGATAAGTTCGCTCCCTCTGCGGGCATTGCTGGTAATCAATTCCCAGGCACGTTTCTCCCGGACTTTTTCTTCGGCGCCTCCCTCATGCCGCTTGGCGTTCCCACTTATGCGTTGCGCGCTCCCGGTACAAATGCCTACTCATGGGTCTTTCAATCCTTCACTGACGAGCTCGCGCATGCCGCCGGAAAAGATCCTGTGCAATTTCGCCTCGATCTTCTAAGTGCTACGCGCGTGCCCAGCGCATCGCCTTCTTCGAATCCCGGCGATGTCGATCTGGATGCTTCTCGCATGCAAGGCGTCTTGAAACTCGTTGCGGAAAAATCCGGCTGGGGCACGAGCAAGCTGCCCAAGGGCAGCGCCATGGGCGTCGCCTTCCAATTTGCGCATCGCGGTTATTTTGCGGAGGTTGTCGAGCTTCGTGTAGACGCCAACAAGAAAATCAAGGTCAACAAAATATGGGTTGCCGGCGACGTTGGCAGTCAGATCATCAATCCTATCAATGCTGAAAATCAGGTTCGCGGAGCGGTTATCGAAGGGCTAAGTTCCGTTATGTCCTACGAAATCACCATCGACGGTGGCCGCGCGGTCCAGAGCAATTTCCACGAATATCCCCCGGTGCGCATGAACCAGGTGCCCGCGGAAATCGAAGTTCATTTCCTCAAGACGGATAATTCACCGACGGGCCTCGGCGAGCCGGCCCTTCCGCCAGTTCTCCCGGCTCTATGCAACGCCATCTTCGCCGCCACTGGTGAGCGCATTCGGTCGCTACCGCTTTTGAAGCACGGCTACTCCTGGGCCTAGCCGGCCATCGCGGAACTTATTCGTACCGCAAAGCGACGAGCGGGTCCACGCTTGCTGCTCGGCGTGCAGGCAGCCAACACGCCACGATCCCGGTGATCAATAGCAGCGCGGGCACGCACACCAGCGTCCATGGATCGTACGCAGACACTCCCCACAACTGCGTCGCAATCACTCGCCCTATCGCCACGCTTACGATCAGCCCAATCCCCACTCCTATCCCGACCAAGCGTAATCCCATTCGAATGACCATTCCCTGAACGTCCGACCCTTCTGCTCCCAGCGCCATTCGTATTCCAATCTCATGGGTTCTTCGCGCCGTCGTATACGCAAGCACGCTGTAGACGCCGATGGTCACGAGCAGCAGCCCGATCCCGCCAAAAATGGTCATCAGAAAGAATCCAAATCGCGGCCCCGCGTAGGAGAACTGGCTGATGTAGCCATCGAGTGTTCCCGTGAACGTCAGTGCCACGTTGCTATCGGTTGCCCAAATTTGATGCTCCACCGCGTTCAACATCGTTAGCGGTTCTTTCGCTGTCCGCACCAGGATTCCTCGGAACGCCGAACCCGTCACCGTAAAAGGCACCCAAATCTCCGGCTCGGGCGGATCCTGCAGCCCCCGGTTCTTTGCGTCAGCCACCACCCCGATAATTTCAAAAATGGGCTCTTTTACCGCGTCATCAAATTCCGCAAGCTGTGCGATTCTCACTTGCCTTCCGATTGGGTTTTCGTTCCCCAAATATTTTTTCACAAACGTCTGGTTCACCACGGCCAGTTTCCGCGCTCCGGTTACTTCCGCTTCCGTGAAACCTCTTCCGTCCACGAACTGGATTTTCAGAACCGGAAAATATCCCTCGCTGACCAGTTGAAACATCGCATTCCACTTTTCAGCGTGCGTCTTCCCGGGAATTTCGATGTCGCTGGGGATTCCGCCATACGGAGGTAGCGTGCTCGTTTCCGTCGCTTCGAGGACCCCTGGCAGAGCTTTCAGCCTTTGCAGCAGAGGGCGGTAGAATCCCGCTACCTGATCCGCGGTCTTGTAACGGTCCACTGGCAAGGGAAGCCGTGCCACCAATATGTGGTCCGGTTGCAACCCCAGCTTCACGTCCCTGATCGCCACGAAGCTCCTCATCAACAGTCCCGCCGCAACCAGCAGCGTCAATGAAAGCCCCACTTCCAGCACCACCACCGCATCTCGAAGGCGTCCATGACGGAATCCGCTGCTAATCCCTTTTCCGCTGTCTCGCAGCGGATCGTTAAGGTCCTTCCGCGCCGCTTTCAGCGCCGGCACCAGCCCAAACACCAGAGCGGTCAGCACCGCCACACCCAGGGTGAACGCCAGAACTGGAGTGTTCAGCTGGATCACGGCCTCGGCTGGGATAATCTCTTGCGGCATCAGCGCTACCAGAAACTTGAGTCCTCCCCACGCCAGCAGCGTTCCCACTGCTGCTCCACCTGTGGCCAGTATCAGGCTCTCGACTAGAAGTTGCCGCACCAATCTCCTTCGGCTTGCTCCCAGCGCCGAGCGGATGGCAAACTCCTTCTCCCGTGTCGTTGCCCGTGCCAGCAGCAAGTTCGCCACATTTCCGCAGCCGATCAGCAGCAGTAACCCCACCGCCGCCAAGACAATAAAGAGCGTCGTTTTGAATCTCCCGACCACCAGATTCGTTAGCGATTCCATTTGTACTGTAAAATGCTTCGGATATTCCGTGGGATAGACCGTAGCCAGCCGTTTTGCTATCACGGTAAAATCCGCTTCCGCCTCCTTCACTCTGACTCCCGGCTTCAGGTGCCCCAGCATCCACCAGTGCTGCTGAAACGCCCCGGCAATAACTCTTCCCGTCGCCGCCCGGCTCGGCTTGGCCGGAATCCACATGTCCGCATTCCCCCACCCAAATCGCGGCGGCATAATCCCGATCAGCGTCCTCGATACGCCATTCAGTACAAACGTCTTGTTTACAATTGTGGGATCGGAACCAAAGCTCTTCACCCATGTCTTGTAGCGCAGCACAAATATTGGCGGCGCTCCTGGCTCGTAATCGGCTGGCTGCATCACCCGCCCAAGTAGCGCCGGCATGCCCAGGAACTCGAAAGTTCCCGGCGTCACGAAGTTTCCGTCGAAGCGCTCTGTCCCCTCCCCAGACCGGTACAACACGTCCGTCTGGTCATTCGCAATCGCTCGGTCAAACACATGATTCTGCTCCATATAATCCAAAAGCTCCGGGCCGGTGTAGCCCCCTCGCCCGCCTGGCTCGCTTCGTTCCGTGTCATGGATTTGGACGGAAAAGTACCGCTGGGCATCAGGGTAGGGGAAGGGCTCCATCAGAATGTTGTCGATCACGCTGAAAATTGCCGTGGACGCTCCAATCCCCAGCGCCAAAGTAAGTACGGCGATCAACGCAAATCCTGGTGTCTTGCGAAGGTTCCTCAGCGCGTATCGGACATCCTGCCTCAGCGTTTCCATGTTCGCCCCCCAGTTCCGTCGATGTCCCTTATAGCTACGCACTCTCGCGTAGATTAGTTCGACGGCGTTTCAGCTAAAAAGTTGCCAGACCGTCCGAAATAATGTGTTCCTGGTCTATCCGTCCTCGCGGGAACTTGTAACGCTTGCCACAAGAGCCGATTCGGAGCAAAATTTTTGTGAGGAGGAGCGATGGCGAAACTGACCGAACTGGAAGTCAATGGCAAGCGCTATCCGGTGAACTATCCTGCAGATACGCCGCTTTTGTATGTGCTGCGCGATGAGCTCGGACTGACCGGCAGCAAGTACGGCTGCGGGGAAGGGCAGTGCGGCGCTTGTACCGTATTGATTGGCGGAGCGCCGCGGCGATCCTGCCAAATCCCGGCGAGCGCGGCTGCGGGAAAACCCGTGGTGACCATCGAAGGGCTTGAAAAAGAAGGGCGACTGCATCCTGTCCAGCAGGCGTTTCTCGATGCGGGTGCTTTTCAGTGTGCGTACTGCACTTCGGGAATAATCATGAGCAGCGTGGGCTTGCTCCAGACGAATCCGAGTCCCAGTCAGGCCGACATCGTTCAATTCTTGCAGGGCAATGTGTGCCGTTGCGGCACGCACCCACGCATCATTGATGCCGTCCGCCAGGCGGCTAGGATGATGCAGGAGCACGGGCGATGAATAACGTCGAAAGAAAACTCTTCATCGAGCCGGAGCGCTATGAATTTACCGCCGCTTCGATCCATCAATTCGAATTGGCGCGCCGCGACTTTTTCAAAATTCTAGGCGCGGGAATCGCCGTATTCGCGGTTGCAAAAGATGCGCCAGCCGCGCAGGAAACCGCGCCAGGTCACCGGAGTTTCCACAATGAAGACTTGCCAAAGGACATTAGCGCGTGGCTGCACGTCGGCGAAGACGGCGGCGTAACGGGATTCACGGGCAAGGCGGAAATCGGACAGAACATTCGCACGGAGTTGGCACAGACGATTGCGGACGAATTGCGCGTGCCGTTTGAGAGCGTTCACATGGTGATGGCGGATACCGCGCTGACCCCATTTGACGCGGGAACTTTTGGCAGCAGGACGACTCCTACCATGACGCCGCAATTGCGTCGCGTGGCGGCCGCGGCCAGGGACATTCTCGTGGAAGCGGCGGCGAAGGAGTGGAACGTCGCACCGGCCGGACTGGTGGCTGCCAACGCGAAAGTCACCGATCTAGCCTCGGGCCGCTCGATTAAATATGCGGAACTCGCGCGCGGCAAGACGCTCGCACAGAATCTTCCGGCGGAGGATCCCATCACGCCTGCAACGGAATGGACGATTGCAGGAAAGGCGATCCCGAAAGTCGACGGCTGCGCATTCGTTACGGGCCGCCACCAATACACGACGGATTTGCACCCCGCGGGAATGCTGTACGGCAAAGTGCTGCGCCCGCCTTCCTTTGGCGCAACACTGACTTCCTTCCGGCAGAACGAAACGAAGGCGATGCCCGGAGTTTTCGTTGTGCGAGACGGGGACTTCGTCGGTGCGGCCGCGCCCACAGAGCGCGAGGCGCAGGCAGCACTCGACGCCGTGAAGGCGGAATGGAAAGAAGTCCCGCAGATTTCCAACAAAGAACTCTTTGCGTACCTTAAGCAGAACGGCGTAGGGAAAACCGAGGACCGCTTTCGCAAACAGAAAGGTTCGATCGAGGAAGGGCTGGCGAACGCCGCGCATCGGCTAGACGCTACGTACACCGTTGCGTATATCGCGCATGCTCCGCTCGAACCGCGCGCGGCCGTGGCGCAATGGGCCGATGGCAAACTCACCGTCTGGACCGGCACGCAGCGTCCATTCGCCAATCGCGACGAGCTTGCTGCGGCATTCCATCTGCCAGAGAGCAGTGTTCGCGTGATCGTCCCGGACACCGGCTCGGCGTATGGAGGCAAGCACACCAGCGACGCCGCGATGGAAGCCGCTCGACTGGCGCGCGCTGCAGGGCGCCCCGTGAAAGTCGTTTGGACGCGCGAGGAAGAGTTCACCTGGGCGTATTTCCGTCCCGCGGGCGTGATTGAGATCAAGAGTGGAATCGCCAGCGATGGCGCGCTAACGGCGTGGGAATTTCATAACTACCATTCCGGCGCGTCGGGGATCGAGACTCCTTACGTCGTCGCGAACCAGCGAACGGAATATCATCAAGTGCCGCTGATTTTGCGCAGCGGCTCCTATCGCGGACTTGCGGCTACTGCGAATCACTTCGCGCGCGAAACGCACATGGATGCGCTGGCGAGCACGGCCAAGATGAACTCCCTCGATTTCCGTATGAAAAATCTTGCCGACACGCGAATGCGCGCGGTACTGGAGGCGGCAGCTAAATCTTTAGGGTGGCCGCGCAAGAAAACGCAAGAAGGCCAAGGCTTCGGGATCGCATGCGGCGCAGAAAAGGGAAGCTATGTCGCAACCTGCGCCGAAGTTTCCGTGGATCGCAACTCCGGCGCTGTTCGTGTGGTGAAGTTGGTCGAGGCGTTCGAATGCGGCGCCATCGTCAATCCCGATGGTCTGCGCAACCAGGTGGTCGGGGCGATGATTCAGGGATTGGGCGGTGCGCTCTTCGAAGCCATCGAATTTGAAAACGGGCGAATCAAGAATCCGCGTTTCTCGAGTTACGGTGTGCCGCGCTTCCGCGACGTACCGGAAATTGAAGCTGTCCTGCTCGATCGAAAAGATATTCCTTCAGCCGGCGCCGGTGAAACTCCGATCATGGCGGTTGCGCCTGCGATCGGTAACGCCATTTTTGACGCCGCCGGCGTTCGCCTCAACAACTTGCCAATGGTTCCCAACGGCCTTCGGGTCGCGTAAGATCCAGCCTTGTCTAGGCTAGTCTAATTGAGACTAGTTCCATCTAGTCTTACTTAGACTAGTCTTTCAGACCGTCTTGTCTTTCGCGTAGCACAGCGATTCCATGTTGCACTCGATGCATTTCGGTTTGCGAGCGTAGCAGACCCGGCGTCCATGCCAGATCAGTTGGTGGGAAAACTGGATCCATTTCTCCT
>DASQYT010000001.1:0-3562 GCA_035639075.1 Candidatus Elarobacter sp. | reverse complement strand
GAACCACCAGGCGTCCAGAGTGCAACTGACGCCTGGTGGGTGCCCTGAGTCTGATTACACCAACGCGGGCGACTTATTTGGAGCCGTGGCTCTTGGAGCCGTGGCTCTTGTCGCTCTTGTGGCTGCCGCCGCTTCCACAGCCGCAACCGCCTGGTGCGATCCGTTCCTCCAGCTTCTGCAGTTGGAGACTGATATGCTTCATGTTTTTCACCTCCTTCCGTTCGCAACGTAGGCGTCGGGGTTGTTCCCCGGGGCTGTGGGACGCCTATTCCGAAGTACCTGAGATGAAATCGGCTTAGGCGTGAGGATGGTCGCCAGTGGCCTATCCTCAGTACTTACACCGCATTGCTCTTCCCGTGAATGCTGACCGGCAACGTTTCCCGCAATTTCGAAGTGAGAGCACGCTGCGACCACACGTTGTATTGACTAACGGATACCCTCTCCGAATCCACTTGATAGCCAGCGTTTGGTTGGGAGTGTTGGTTGTCAGGCGCGATAGGCTTGCACGCGGGCCAAACTGAGGCCTGTGTCGCGAAACTCTTTAAGAGCGGCGCCCCTGACAATGCGGGCTTCCTTGACGAGCATGACTCCTCCAAGGCTGAAAGAAGCTGATCCGCCAGTATTCGTTTCGGTGCCTTTGTAGAATTCGCTGAAGCACCAAACGTCACGCAACGGCCGCTGCATGTTAATTTTTGCCCACGCAACCTGCGGCCGGGATCAGACGCGGCATCGTCTGTGCTTGGTTGTGTGGACCGGGTAAAACTGCGCCAAAACTCAGGGTCCGGTCCAAACTTATACGTCGGAGGGGGCCGCCCTGCAATCGGGTTCATTCATCAAATCTTCATAAGGGAATAGCTGAACTTTAGCGCCATTTGTGCAGGAATTCCCCTAACAACGGAACTGAATAGAGGGGGCGGGTTCTTCTCCGCCGCCCTCTATTCGCTCTTGAATAAGCTCCCAGGCATCCAGATTTGCCGCTGGCGCCTGGGTGGACACCCTGAGTTGGACTAGGTCAACGAGAGCCACCTTACTTGGAGCCGTGGCTCTTGGAGCCGTGACTCTTGTGACTGCCGCCGCTCTTGTGACTGCCGGAGTGATGGCTCTTGTGGCTGCCGCCCTTGGAGCCGTGGCTGCCGCCAGTTCCGCAGCAACACCCGCCGGGAGCGATGCGCTCCTCCAGCTTTTGCAGTTGGAGACTGATATGCCTCATGTTTTTCACCTCCTTTCTGTTTTGGATTGGCGAGACTTCAGATCTTTATTCTTTGGTGTTCTTTGATGGGGCCCGATGCTGAAGCGCCTCGCGAAAGAATTGACCATCGGACGCACGATGAGCGCTCCGTCTGGGGAAATCAATTCCCAACACGGCCTAACCCAAACGGATTAGGGGATAAGGCGTACAAGCGGCGACACGAGGAATCGGTGGATCAAAAGCAGAGAAAGCTGAGAAAGACGGCGGTAGCTAAACCACAAATTGCAAACCAATTCGGTATTGATTTGTGCCGGTGCGTTTCTCGCTCCAGCACACTTTCGCCAGCAAAGGAATACGGACAGGAACACCCGGTAAACGAAGCTCGCAGCGCACCAGGCCCGCGCTTTCCAGGGGCCGCGGGGCGCGAATACACAGACCCCCCGTACTGATATTCTCGATTTTAGCGCGCAGCAGTTTCGCACTTGGCTGCGGTTTGCCGGCGGGAGAGAGCTGGCTCGCCTCTAACTCCGTGGCAAAGGGAAACCGAGCGTACACCCGCTTTGGCTGCCCTCGCTGCAACTTCATGACTTGTAGAGAATGCCGCTTTGTTTCCCGCACATCTATACACTCGTTGGGTTAGTCCAAAAGGTGGGGCCGGGCGGGCACCAAAAGGCAGCAAGAGTGTACCGCGATCTAAGTCTTGGTGTGGATAAATTTGCTCATGATCCCGGAACGCGAGGTGACCCCCATCTTCATCATCGCAAGCCGCAGAAAAACCTTCAGAGTGTTGGTGCTGATGTTCATGCGGGCGGCGATCTCTTTGCTCGCCAAGCCCTGCACGAGGAGGCGAACGGCTTCCTCCTCGCGCGGCGTAAGATGGTACTGCTGGCAGATTTTGAGAACGTCCGCGGCAATTTCAGTACTGCGCTCCAGCAGAAGCGCCAACGAGGATCCGTTCGCCGCACCTGACTTGTTGCCCGGCGAATGCACATTGAAGAACCGGCAAGTGTAATGCCGGCCACCAGAGAGGAACTCCTTACACTCAGGGATCGTGACTTTGCGAGCTCCGTTTGCGACCATCGTGCGAATCTTCGCGGCGAATTGTTCAGCGAAATCCCTGGTCTTGGCCGGCTTTTCCGGGTGGAAGAGGATCTGCGCCGCTTGCGGGTTTACATACAGTGGCTTAAAAGTGGTGCTCAACAACAAGAAGCCCGCAGCTGAGTGGCTTGACTTGCGCGTGGCGTTTGCGCTGGCTTCGGGGCCGTTGGGTCTGCCGACTTGGGGGGGCTTGCGTGCCTGCCGGGTGGAACGCATCGTTATTCTCCGAGCGTTACCCTGAGATGCCATGGCGCTATTGCGCGAACATCGTTTGCGCAGGATTGAACAAAGCGCCGGCCCCGCATGCTCCAGCTTGATGCCCACGCGAACTCAGCGAAGCACCAAAGCCGTACAGAGGCCACCGCATGTGACTGAGGTCGAGTCGGCGAGTGGCCAGGATCAGACGCGGCATCGTCTGCGCCAAATTGCGGGGACGGAGCAAGATTGCGCCGAAACTCAGGGTCCGGCCCAACTTATACTTTGCGAGAGTACGCCCCGCAATCAGGTCAATGCCTCAAAAATTGATGAAGAATCATCGGAGTATTCATAGTTGTCCATGAATGCGCAACGGGAGAACTCCGTAGTATCCAACTTATGGAAGGAAGTGCGCGTGCGGTGCTGCGCTGCGCTGCGCCGGAAGACTGCCTAGCTGCTGAGCGCGTTGCCCACGCGCAGGACACTACCAAATTCCGTAGCGGCCACGCGGGTGTTGGTGGCCAGGCGGTAGTAGTGGTCGAAGCGCGATTCCGGCGTCCAGGCAGGGAGATTGGCGCGACGAAAATCGGAGAGGCGCTTCTGGAAACCGGGGATGATCTCTCCTGTACGCGGGTTGCGCGGGGGAACGGGACAACGAGCGCAAGGATTGCTGCCCTCGAAATTCACTGCGCCAATGCGGAATCTGACGGCACTGCGTTCTTCTTCGCCAAAGAGGTGGTCTTCCCAAAATGCCGGTACGCCATCGATTTCCAGCGTGGTGCGGAAGCGCTGGCGCGTTTCGTCGACGTCCATGCCATCAAACAACTCGCTTACGGCTTGCAAAGTGGCCGTGGAAACGATGGTTGGACCATTGGCGATACTGTCATCGGGGAAACCTTCGGGGGAATAGCGAACGGTGATGGGCTGCTCGAGAAAAGCGGAAAACCATTGGGAGGCCGCGGCGGTATCGCCCGGGAAAACGAATGACTTGGTGGGGATTTTGCGGCTGTCACCCGGAACGGAGAGGGTTACGGAGCTAATGTCGGGTGCGAAAATTGCGCGAATCAAGTGGACGGCCGC